>JAOZHR010000031.1 GCA_026014805.1 Candidatus Bathyarchaeota archaeon
AATGCCTAGTAGTTTTGCTGTGTAAGGGACATAGCTTAGGCTGCTGTACAGCCACACGGAAATGCACTCGTCAACCATGATCTGCTGGGCTCTATTACACGCGCTTATAGACCCAGCGTAGTTGTCGTTGAACCAGAGTTGTTCCAGTTCATGGTCGAGTTGAGGATAGTTGGGGCCACCTGTACAGTTGAGGCCTGTCACATAGTTTGCTCCATAAGGATACCAGAAGTCGCGGTGGTAGAGCTGGTAGAGGTAGATGGGCCACTTTTTCACCACCCACCCACTCGTGTAGATGTGAAAGTCTCGCATTCCCATCACCGGATCATAAAGTGCCTGTTTGGGCGCTTCTACTGGATTGACTGGTATGCCATGTTTCCTCATGTTGCTATAAAGGTGCCGTCCAGCCTGAAGTCTTGCCGAGTCGTCGGTTCTGACGTAGAAAATAAGTGGATCCAAGTCCTGTCCTGCCTTGGAATGGCCTGGTGGATAGGTCCGAATGTACATTGCTGACCCTGGAAAAGCCGGGTCGTAGTATGGGTTCGGAGTTGCACCTTGAGCGAATCCGTCTGTGTCAAGGTATGATGCTGCTGTAAGGAGATTGTAAGCATAGGGATAGTTTACCCCAGTGACGTTTGAGTTCCACCAACCAGACTGTGGATATGGAATGGGCACGTCGATTTTAGACGCGAATCCCCCTTTGGCCACGTCCACTATCCAATCTTTGTCAACTAGAAATGCGAGTGCCTGTCTAAATGACTTGTAAGTCATTGGTGACTGGATGCCTGGATACGTCGAGATGGTGCAGTTGCTGTTAAAATCAAACCCGACAATGTCGTTTCCTGGCAAAGGAGCCAGCACAATGTTAGGATCTGATATTGCATCTACGAACAGATCTGCGGTGGATTGCTTGCCATCATGCAGTGGTAGTCCCACCGACCAGCCTGTGTAAGCCACCAAATCGATTTCATCAGCTTTTAATGCGGCGTATGTACTCTGTACGTCGCTATAGAAGCGGATGATGAGATCTTCGGTTCTAGGTCCTTGTACCGATGAGACACTGGGAATGTTTGCCAACATCGAAAGCACTAGTATCAGCGTTAGCACTGAAAGGCTTATCTTTTTAATTCTTTCCAATTATGTTTTTTCTCCTTTCTCGGTGGCCACTTTCAGCTCTCCATCTCGAGCTAAGCAGTCTCCCGCTTCCCTGACTTCTGTCAAGGCTTGAAGAAAGAGGGGGGAACAATTAGAGTTGTATTTAACGCATGCACAACTCGTTTCTAAAAAGTCACCTCTTCCCCTGCATGCACGCCCTTTGTATTTGGTTATTGCACATGAAAAGTATTTATGATTTCTGGAACTCTCCTCTATGAACTTGAGCAGACAAAGAACGTACTTCAGTATGTATCAATCATAACAACGATTCCATGTTCTCCATGATGCACACGCGTGTTTTCAGTGATAAAAGAAGCTGTTCATAGAAGAACAAGCCCGAACCACAAAAGTGGGAAGTTGCGGGAGACATCTCCACTGCTTATGGAAGAATCTCAATCTGTTGAATTATGGTAAGTATTCTTCTCCGTAGCTTGAACAGATCATTACTATGTCGTAGATGTCTATGATTCCATGCGGCTCAGCTATGTCACAGTGACAGTTCCAATTGGGGTCTGAAGGAGTGGAACTATAGGCGCTACAAGCTAAAACAACATCATAAATGTCAACCTTTAAATCATGGTTAACGTCTCCAGGACTCCAATATAGATTCATCAGTGGATAGTTGTCTACTCCTTTCCAAGGAAGATAAGTATCACCAACGCCATCACCATTCAAATCAGTGCCGTTATAGTCACTCCAAAAGTTTCCTTCACAGCCATTATCCCAAGTGTTGTTTGTGCTGAGTTCGTCAATCGACATTATGTTAGGGCCTTCATCCACTAAGAAAGAGTTGTGATAGAGAACATTACACTTCGACTCTATGAAATATATGTGCCCTCCAAACAGAGGGGCGGGTTGCCACATAGTGTTTCCAACAATCGAGTTGTTGCTAGATTTCTCCATAGTGAAGTAAAAAGGCACGAAATGCCCCGACATATAGTTGAAAGAGATGATATTATTGCTCGAATTGTGCATAACAAGCGCAGAATGGCAGTCCGAGCTCAGATTGTTATCACTGACAACGTTACCGCTGGAGTTTACGAGTTGGAGCCCGTGAAAGACACAAGAACCATCGTACCCCACAACATCATTATCTTTAACGCTGTTATCAGAGCCCCCCTCAACAAGGATGGCATACACAGCCTTTACGATGTTCCCACTTATGACACTTTTCGAGGAGTAATTCAAAGCAATGCCCCAATCTCCCCACGCCATTGAGCAATTCCGTATCTCAAAGCCGCTAATAGTCACGTTATCTGAATCTACTTGAATCACTGTTCCAGCTCCACCACCATCAATAACTGTGTTTTCTCTATCCTCACCAAGTAGAGATATAGACTTGTTCACGACAACATTCTCGTAGTATGTTCCATTTCTAGCAAAGATGCTGTCTCCTTCATTAGCATTGTTTATGGCTTCTTGGATTGTTGGGTAGTCGTCTGGAACTATTATTTTTGCGTCAACTATCTTAAAATATGTGGTCAATCCCCATTCTTGCGTGTCCTTTATTATGTAGGTTCCTGGGTTTACGTAGTCATATGTAGACAGGTCATATTGATCCCAGGTGAAGCTATCACTCTCGCCAGGCTCTAACGACCATGCTAGAAATGAGTAAAACGTGGCAAGTATTTGCTGCTCTTCTGGGTAGGTGAATATATACCAAGCTGGGTACCCTCCAATTGTCACTGTCGCGCTACCAATGTTGGTTAGTGTGATTGTGATGTTTTCTCCTAGCTTGTAGATATGTTTGTCAGTTTCCAGCAACAGCTTAGGCGCATACACCCAGGATTGGACGTGAACATAGTAACCCATCATCCCGTAGAGAACTGCGCCATAAATGGTAATAATGCTACCATTCAACGGAATCATATATGGTTCAATGTAAACCCACATTCCAACCCAGGGAGAATCCGAGGCTTCTAGGAAAACATTTCCTGGCTGCTCTGGAATCTTGAAGACATCCAACCGAACCATTCCAGTCGTTTGGATCAAAATGCCTAGAAACTCTTCTGGGTGTGTTGCCAAATAAGATAAATCAACATGTACATACTCCGCTGAAACTGAAGGCACATTAGACGCCGATGTCAACGCGCCTACTAGAAGGAATGTAAGTAATATTTGGAAATTTTTTTTCTTCATCTTTCTCCCCAAATATAATGTGCATTAGAAGCTATTAATGCTTTTGAAAGAAACTTCTATTTCGATGAATGCAAAAGCCCAAAAAAAATGGGGTTGACGGTGGATACCTCAACCTAGGGGAGGGTTCAAATAGTTATATGACCTGTAAAAAGAAGACCATTCAAGTATCGATCTGAACAGAAAAGGATTGACAGTTTTTGATGCAATTAGATGACCTGATCATGAGAGTTTTGTCACGCAGTTTTTACGCTCGAGACACAGTTGTCGTTGCAGAAGAATTATTAGGCAAAATTTTGGTCAGACGAACATCTGAAGGAGATATTTTAGCTAGGATAGTTGAAGTTGAAGCTTATAGAGGAAACGATGACCCAGCAAGTCATGCATACAGAGGCAAGACGCCTAGAAACGAGCTGATGTTCGGAAAGGCAGGCTTTGTGTATGTATATTTCATTTATGGAAATCATTACTGCCTTAACGTCACGACTGAGAGAGAGGGCATTCCAGGTGCTGTTCTGATAAGAGGAGTCGAAGTAATTGACGGCGTCGAATTGGCCCATAAAAACAGAAGACCAAGCTCTCGGGTCAACTTGTCAAATGGCCCAGGGAAACTGACACAAGCCCTAAACATAACAAAAAAGCAGAACGGCCTAGATCTAACTAAAACAAAAGAACTCCTTATCAGTTATCCGAAGATCAATGAAAATTTCGATACAATCACTGCAAGAAGAGTTGGAATAAAACTCGGCAGCGAAAAGCCTTGGCGATTCTACGTCAAAAACAACAAACATGTCTCGAAACCGTAAGGCAACTAGCAAGAGATATCACCACTGCATATGGGTTCAATTTTCTCCCGGTCCAACTTTCTAGGAGCGCAAGCGGTTATGCGGCTCCTTCTTTTTATCATGATTGTTGTATCCTGTTTGAATACGCTCTGCGTTTGCCGATGGGACAGATGTTTGAACACTCCATGCACCACAGCGCAGAGTATTTTGATATCTCCTTCATGTTGTTTTCGCAATAGCTGAGGCAAGCCTCTTTATCGTATTTTCCATTGTCAAATGCGTTTGCGGGACAGGCATCAACACATTTGTCGCATTCGTGGCAGTAGTCAAGGCTTTTCATAATTAGGTCAGGTTTCAATGATGCGTTAGTATTAACAGCGCGTAAGCGTATTCGTGGACCGTATTTTTCTGTTATAAGAAGATTGTTTTTGCCAATAATGCCTAAACCTGCGAGAGCCCCTGCCTCTTTTAGATAGAGCCCTGGTTCATAATTTGCGGGTTCAGCCCAATACCCTTCTCGTTCAAGCAAAAGTGAAAGACGTAGTGATACGCCACGCAGGATTTCATCTTCAAATGCACGGTTTGGCTTGCCTTGGTCCTCCCAGGAAGGGGTGTGAAGCCACAGGTCCAAAATGGGATCTTCCATCCACATCGCCAGAACAATGACCGTCTTGGTTCCTTCAGGAGGACGGTTTTCCTCTGGGTATCGATTGAACCTCTCAAAGTCCGCAAATCCGACGAGGTCAGCTCCCCACTTAATGGACTTTTCCTGAATAAGACGCTTAAGCTGGTCCAGTTTCTTCGCAGGACTGCTTCCTTGAGACAACCAAACACTTCCTTTATGAGAGATTTCTCCATCATTAAAGCACTGAGTTCCATTTATATATAGGTAATCCTGGCAAGTTGAAGCTTTACAAGGGTTACCTAGATTCACAAAACACGCCCCTTCTGAATCAGAAAAAAGGAAGAGTTTGCGAGAGATGTCTCCTCTGTGGGAGGATTCAAATCCTACACCCCATCACTTTTTAGAAGTGGTTGCGCAACATTTTTCATTGCGCTCATATCTCTTAGTTCGAGGTTGTTAGTATGAAAGTTATTGCTATTCAGTCAAGTCCAAACTTGGATGGGTTGACGTCTAGTCTCGCGCAAGCCGTTCTTAACGGTGTCAGAAATGAGGGTGGGACGGTTGAACTTATTCACCTAAACAAATTGAACCTTGAGCCATGCATTGCCTGTGATAACGGATGGGGCAAGTGTAGGGATGAAGGAGTCTGCGCTCATGAAGATGACTTCCAGAATTTGACGGATGAAATAGCTAAATGTGATGCATTAGTTTTTGCCACCCCTGTGTACTGGCATGACTTAAGCGAGTCCGCTAAGATTTTTTTGGACCGTCTTCGCCGGTGCGAGACCGGTTTAGACTTTAAGACTTTTGCTGGCAAAAAAGCGATTGGAATAGCCTCGGCTGGTGGAAGCGGTCGAGGTGCAATTCGCGCCCTATATAATCTTGAAGATTATCTTAGGAGGCTTGGGTTTGACATCTTCGATTTAGTTCCAGTCACTCGGTTCTCAAAGGACCACAAGCTTGAGATGTTAGAAAAGGTAGGTAGACGCCTGATTAGAGGATAATAGGATCGCTCAAGAGTTTTAATAAAGCCAGGAGAAGAACTATGAAAAAGAGGGGGTCTCGGGAGATTACCCGAGGGAAAACAGATATCGCTTATTACTTATTGAATTCTCACGGGTTTCAATTATACAAGCGATAATCTTTTGGATCACAAGTTGTTTTGATGGTTGTAAGTGGCTTTTATGTGGTTAATGACATTTTAGCTTGTTTTTTTAATTCTCTAATTTTGTCTACTGTCGGCATGACCTTTTGAAATAGGTCTTTGCGAGCTTGTATTCCTTCTTTTATAAAGAACGCTGCAGCTTCAGATCTACTCTTGAAGGCTTCTACTTCAACCAGAGCATCAATCTGCTTGAGGTCTTCATCATTCAATCTGGTCACCACAACATTACCTCGACCTCCAAGATGCTTGCCCAGTTTCATGAGAATCTTTTCGTGAACTTTTTCAGCATCTTCACCTTCAGGACAACACATTTTTATCATGAGTTTATGTGGTTTTCCGGATTCACCTTCGCAGCAAGCACCCAACTCTTCATCTTCTTCCTTTTTATCCATCAATCTCACCTCACTCACTTTTACAATTATGTATCTTGTAAGATGTAACAAAGATACTTAAATCTTTCGAATATATGTTAGTATAAGAAGAAACCAAGATTTTCTCGCGATTCCTAACCCAAAAAACTCAAAAAATCTTTCTTCAGAATTTTCCCTAACACACTACTAAATTTCCCAAGATCAACGTGTCTCAACAAGTTGAATAGTCCTCCCATTTTCAATGGCCAGTCAAATCAATCTCATTTATATCTCTTTCAATATCAACTAGTTTGCACGGGTACACTCACGGGCATGCCTTCATAGGCAAAACTGAAACTTTGTGCTCTCGAGCCATTTTTTACGATAAAGAACGATTCACGGTCTGAATATTCTGTGTCCACGTTTTTAGCCGTGGAACCATATATTCCTCTAAAAGTATGTTATCTCCAAATTTCCTCAGGAGGAGATCTGTAAGTTTGTTGGCTAAGTTAACTCGTCCCTCACGATTCAACTATTCACCTTCTCATTAATCATTCTACATGCAGAAAATTAAGGCTATTTATATTAGCTAGGTATATTTCAGAACCCGAATGTTTCCAATGGAACAAGAAAAAAGTAGAAGCAAGGAATATCTTCTAAACGCGCGTGTTTTTGCAGTTTCACAGTGCCAGATTTTATATAACGCTCCGCTCGGATAATGTTTTGGAGAGCTCTAATGTCCAGAGAACCCGCTTCTGACTTATCTGTTATTGAATCGCAGCTGAAAGGCAAAACCCTACAAGTTTATTGGTATTTGATCAGATCATCCAACCACAGCGCAGGTGTGCGGGAAATTCAGCGTTCCCTTCACTTTTCAAGCCCCAGCATTGCAGTTCATCACTTGGGAAAGTTGCAGGATATTGGACTTGTAACAAAGAATAGAACAGGTGAATATGTTCTGAAAGAAGAGGTTAAAGTAGGTCTCCTCCGGTTTTTCACAAGGGTGGGACGCTTTCTGGTGCCGCGTTATCTATTTTATTCAGTCTGGCTGAATACTATGCTTATTACCTATCTACTATTTTACGGCTTGACGGGTAGCGTCCATAACTTCTTTGCCTTAGCCTTCGGTGTTATTGGATGCTCCGTTTTATGGTTTGAGACGATTAGGTTGTGGAGGGAAAAGCCATTTTGAGTGTGCATCAACCTGTTCTAGAACATAGAACTAAAAGCAACACACACCTACTTAACATGTGGAGAAAACAGTCATGAACAAAGCCATAGCATATGTTGTCACCGCTATCATTCTGGGCTTGGTCATGACACTTGTTCCAACATGGCTGTTCTTAGTTAAGGCAGGCCAACAGGAAAAACTTTCAGAGGTGTTCGCACATTTTTCAAGTGAAGATTTAAGGCCCCCGTTTCTGGACTACTCAGAACAAAATCGTGTGGAAACTGTCTCGCATAGAGAAGTGGAGATTCTCGGCGTCAGCTTCGTTGTAGCTTCAATAGTTTACATTTTGTTTAAACGAAAAACACCGAGGCACGATTACATTTGGTCTCCAATTCGTCCGTACTAATTTTAGTACACGCTGTTCTAAAACATAGCATTATACCAAGCGCTACTCCTTTTTCTTTACTGGATTAAGAATGAAGATAACAAAGAAAGAAATAGGAATTGCCGTGGCTTTAGCGTTAACTATTGCTGCTTTCTCAGTCTTCTATAATGCTGCTCCACAAAGAGATAGCTTGGAAGGCAGTTATGGTCTGCAATCTGCAGCGAGCCTCGAATCCATGTATGGTTTCACGTCTGAGCCCTCAGAACGTGTCCGGATAATGGATGCCGACATTCAAGGGAAACTTAGAAACGGGACATTCGAAACAGTCGTCCCCTTTATTGAAGCACTGACAAGAGAAAAAGGTGGCTTTATGATAACTGAACGTATGACCTTTAAGGAGGGCTTATGGAGTGGCGAAATTGTTTCAAAATTGCCTCCCGAAAACGCAAGCGCCTTTACGATGGGAACTAGAGAAAATATAGATGAAAACGGACGAGTTTTGCTTATTCAAATTAGCATCCGCGAATTTACAAGTCAAAACGCAACGGGTGGTGAACAATATTCCACCATCAAGACTTTTCTAAGCGAGGAATTTGAAGAGGGAAAAGAGACGCCTGAACCTGTCAATCAACTGATGTCCGTCTTTCCAGTCTTGGTCACAGGTTTAGTTTGGATTACTGGAGGATTAATCGTTGGGGGGCCACTGTGCTTTGCTTCCCTTGGAGTCGTGATGCTAATAAAGAGGATAATCATTCCGTTGTGGAAAAAAGAGCTCAATAAATCTATGTAACTTCAACACCCTCTCATTTTTTAGAGTGCTTTGCGAGCATACGTTACATAGCCTGTATGCCCAGTCATGAACGTCTGCGGTCGAGTTTTTCCCCGCGCTACTTGCATTCCACGCATTATACATTCAAATGTGCCTATGTCAACAAACCCGTTTTCCTTCAGGGCTTCAACGGTCTTTACGATTTGGTCGATTGTAGGACTGAAGGATACAACGTTTCCACTGCCTTTCAGTGCTGAATAAGCATGGAGTATCACAAGCCACGGAGTTGCCAAATCCAAAACAACTGCATCAACATCTTTTTCATCGATGCCTAATGTTATGTCTTTGTTTTTGAGCTCGACATACTTTTCGACTTGGGCTTTTTTCAGGTTTTTAAGGGCGACTTCTTGAAATTCTGGTCGAATATCGTAGCTGTAGACTCGTCCTCGTGGCTTAATGTAGAAAGCTAGAGCGGTAGTTAAAGCACCTGCACCTGTGCCTGCCTCAATGACGCGGTTTCCAGGGCCTATTCCACCAAACATGACTATCAAGGATATGTCTTTGGGGTATATTATCTGAGTTTTTCGCTGAGCTTTGAAAATGAAGTCGCGAAGAGCTGGTTTTAGAGCTACAAATTCTATGTTTAAGCTACTAAGCAGCTGTGTACCGTATTTTTTGCCAATTAAATTGTCGAACTGAATATAGCCTTTGTGTGTGTGGAAACTCTTGCCTTTTTCTGCTTTGACCAAGTAGGAGCGTTTTTTGTTAAGGTATAGGAGAATGTTATCGCCATTTCGAATAATTTGACGCCTAGGCATGCTAGTCTTATTGTAGAGAGAAACTTTAAAAGAATACGGCTCTTCAACTAAAGAGATCTAATTTGTGAGATTTTCATTATTTTAGACTTGTATCAAGCCGTTTTCTTTGTAACATCTGATTTAACGATTCTGACGACAGCTATTGCGACGAAAACAATAGTGTAGACTGCGATAAGGGATCCTGCTAAAAGAGTCTGTGTCTCTCCTGCGGAGACAAAGGTGCCCCCAAACAAAGGGACACTTATGTTAAGCTCTCTAATCACAAAGTTAGGAAAGTTTGATACGCACCAGTCTGGAAGCCACTTACTAGCCTCTAGGTAAAGCTCTTCTCCCGTGATCATGTGTACCCCTGTTAGAATACCACTTATAACACTTGAAGCTATGAAAACGCCAACAGTAGAAAGCAGAGCAAGCATTGTTCTCCTAAGAGCTTCGCTAAACATAAAGGCTAACGACAAGAAAACCAGATTGGAGTAAACCAACGCTAGGTAAACATGTGGAACAAACTGAAGACTATCTTGAGGGCTGAAAAATATAACGGATAAGATTACCCCAAGAACTGTTGTCAAAGCCATTACAAAACTAAAAAGCGACAATCCACCAAGATACTTTCCAGCTATATACTCCATTCTTGTAATCGGTTTGGATAATAGTATGTCGGCCGTCCCCTGTTCGTATTCTTCAGACATCGACCCGCCAGCAACCATAATAGCAATAAGCACTGAAAAGAACCCTTGAGGAGCTAATACTTCCAAAGTCCACATTAAAGGCTTAATTTGCTCCAACCATACCTCTAAACCAAGAGGGGGATTAGTAAAAAGATGATTGAACACTACAAAAATGATTATTTGGACAGCAAACACCAAAATAACTAGCGCAAGGAACTTTTTTTTGGCTAGGGCTCTCTTCCATTCGTAACCAATGATTACAGTAACTCTTCTAAGAGCATTCATGTTATTGACCTCCCCTCAGAGCGCGTAGGTAAGCGTCTTCTAACGTTATCTTGCCCAGGTTAAGACTTAGTAACACGCCTTTTCGTTTGAAGATTTCTGAGGAAATTTCGCCTCTCAAGTCCTTCTTCTCCTTCAGTTCTATCCTTAGCTTATTTCCCTCCACCTTAACTCCTTCAACGTAATCTAGCTTTTCAAGATTTGAGACTACCGTTTTCGTTACCTTTTCCAGTTCTGCTTCAACAACCCATCTCTGGGTAAAAGCCTCCAACACCTGTTCCATTGGGCCTGTGAAGACCATTCTCCCCTTATTTATCATTCCCACATGAGTACAGATGCGTTGAACCTCGTCTAGGAGATGTGAGGATATGAAGATAGTTTTACCTTGTTTTGAAAAGGTTGTAAAGAGATCTCTGAAGTGAGCTGTGGCTTCTGGGTCCATACCAATCGTAGGCTCATCCATGATGAGAACCACGGGATCATTGATGAGGGCCAAAGCCATAGAGAGTCTCTGAACCATTCCTTTACTATACTTTCCAACCTTCTTGCTGCCCCACTCTTTTAAGCCAACCAAGTCAAGAAGTTGCTTAACCCTCTTCTTCCTCGCCATTCCATCTAACCCAAACATCTTTCCCATGATGTCCAGTAGTTGCTCTCCAGTGAAGAAAGCCTGCAAGGTTGGCAGTTCCGGAGCATATCCAAGACTTTGGAGGGCTTGAACTGGATCTTCAGACGGGTTGACACCGTTTATTTTGGCTTCACCTTGATCTGGCTTTAGAAGGCCAAGCATGGTTCTTATGGTTGTAGTTTTGCCCGCTCCATTTGGACCTAGATAGCCATATATCCACCCTTTTTCCACTGTAAAGGAGACAGAATCTAACGCTTTGAAATCTCCGTAGAACTTTGTGAGATCTGAAACTGCTATGACTGATTGGGGCAAGGCTGTCACCAAGCTGTGAAACAGTTTATCTGATGTTCTTAATAAACTTGAAAATGGAAACTCTGTATTTTGGCAGACTTTGATTCTGGACTTTGACACACTAGAGAAAACTTACCTTGCTATTCCTGCTTTTTGCCACGAAAAGAAATATAAACTACATTGATGCTGTTGAACTGCACAGCTGGAAGAAAGCATGCCAAAATTCGGATACTCAATCACAGAATTCGATACTGAAGGAACTGTTAAAGCCAGTGGACGGGAGCTTAGAATATCCCCTAAACACGCAAGAGAAGTGTGCAATACAATCAAAGGCATGCGTGTGGATAAAGCAAAACGATATCTAAGGCAAGTTATGGTAAAAAAACAACCTGTCCCCTTCCGCAGATTCGTGAAAAAGCTGGGCCATAGACATGGAATGCAAAAAGCCATGGTCGGAAAGTATCCGATTAAGGCAGCAACAAAAATCTTGAAAGTTCTTGAAAGCGCAGAAGGTAATGCTGATTTCAAAGGCCTTGACGTTGAACGCCTTCGCATAATCCACGCATCAGCCTACCCTGGAATGAAAGTTAAACGCGCTATACCAAGAGCATTTGGGCTCTCAAGCCCGAAAAACAGAACGCTTACACACATCGAAATTGTTCTAGAAGAAATAGAAGAGAAAACAGAGGGAGTTGCTTAATGTCTGTAGTTAAACATTTTATCGAAGAATCCATAAAAAAGACAGAAATCGACGAATTTTTGCAGAAAAAACTTGAACGGGCAGGTTATGGCGGCGTAGACATCGCAAAGACGCCGCTAGGAACACACATAGTGATCTACGCTATGCGCCCCGGCGTCGTCATCGGTCGAGGGGGAGAAACCATAAAGGACCTCGCAAGCGATTTGGAGAAGTTCGAACTTCCTAATCCCCAAATTTCTGTAGCGGAAATTGAAATCCCCGAACTCAATGCATATGTTATCGCTTCACGTATTGCTTCGGGGTTAAGAAGAGGTGTTCACTATAGAAGATCAGGATATTGGGCGCTTAAGCAAATTATGGATGCTGGAGCATTAGGAGTTGAAATTACTATTAGCGGGAAATTGCGGGGTCAAAGGTCAAAATATGAAAAATTTCGCGCTGGATACTTGCCGAAGAGTGGAGAACCACCATTAGTATACACGAGAAAAGCAGAGATGCATGTCCAGTTAAAACCAGGCATTCTTGGAGTAAAAGTACGCATAATGCCTCCCGACGCCAAGTTCCCAGACAAAATAATCATACTTCCTCAAGAAGTAAAAGAGGAGACAGCTGAAGCACTTGAAGCAGAAACACCTGTAGAAGCCGAAACACCAATGACGGAAAAAGAGGAAGAGGAGGCAACCGAATAAAAAATGCCCATAATTCGACTCAAAGACATCCGAGACATATCTTCCGAAGAACGGAGAAAAAAAGTTACAGAATTACGAACCGAACTTGTACGACTAAGAACAATGACGAAGGCAGGGGGTTCTATAGAAAACACCGCACGTATAAGAGAACTTCGCAAAGCCGTCGCTCGCATCCTCACCGTAGAACACGAAGCAAAACTTGCAGAGGCAAAAGAGGCGAAAAAACAATGAAAGTCACACCTGCGATAATTCAGCATGAGTTTATCGGTCTCAAAGCAAAAATCGCAAAAGCCTCCAACCCCAGTCACATAGGTATCGCTGGTACAATTGTTAACGAAACACGAAACACGTTTGTAATACTGCAGGACAACAAAAGGAAAACCATAGCAAAAAGCCAAGCAGTTTTCCATTTCACTCTGCCAGATTCCACAATCGTGGAGATTGATGGGCAGATTCTGGTGGGAAGACCTGAAGAGCGCTTGAAAAAGCGAATTAGGAGGATCTGGTAGAAGAATGGCATTCTCTTTGAAGAAACCTAAAAAATCATGCACTGACCCTAGTTGTCCCTTTCATGGGAGCCTATCTGTTAGGGGGCGTTCTTTGGATGGCTTGGTTATTAGTGCAAAAATGGATAAAACTGCTATAATTCGACGTAACTATCTTCATTATTTTCCTAAATTTAAACGATACGAGAGAAGACACAGCCACATACCTGCTCACAACCCACCCTGCCTTAATGCGAAAGAAGGCGACAGAGTGAAAATCTCCGAGTGCCGTCCCATAAGCAAGACTGTTGCCTTCGTGATAGTTGAAAAACTGGAGGAAAAATAGTTGGCGGCAAGAGCGAGACCACGAGCGTTATTCGCAAGGGCAATGCTTGGGCAAAAACCGAAAGTCACAAGGGGCGTCCAATGCGGCACCATGTTGAAATGCGCCGATAACACCGGCGCTAGAAAACTCAAACTTATCCAAGTCATCGGATACAAAGGACGGCTAAGGCGTGTTCCAGCAGCTGGTGTAGGCGATTTGATAATGACCTCTGTACGGAAAGGGTTGCCAGACATGCGAAAAAAACTTTTCCGAGCAGTCGTTGTGCGACAGAGAATGCCCTTCCGTCGTGCAGAAGGTATCTGGGTTCAGTTTGAGGACAACGCGGCAGTCATAATGACCACTGAAGGAGAAATGAAAGGTTCCGAGATTAGAGGTCCAGTGGCGAGAGAAGCAGCAGAGCGATGGCCTAGAATAGCGAGCGCTGCAAGCATAATAGTGTAGGTGAACGCCATGCAAATTACAAAACCAGGAACACAACGCAAAAAATTGTTTCAAGCTCCTGCTCATCTGCGCTATAAACATTTTTCCGCGGCTTTATCGCCTGATTTGAAGAAGAAGCATGGAGCAAACGCCATTCCTGTGAAAGTAGGCGATACGGTTCGATTAATGAGAGGCGATCGCAAAGGATTTGAAGGTAAAATCATCAGAGTTGACCGTGGAAAATACAGAATTTTCGTTGAAGGCGTCACGCGGGAAAAAGTAGATGGAACGTCAATACAGATTCCAATTCATCCATCAAAAACAATGATTATCAGTCTTGATATGACTGACAAATGGCGCAGAAAGGCGTTAAATCGGAAAGGTGTACTTCTAGAAAAAGAAAGACATCCTCCAGCTGAAGCTGTTGAGGAAAGGGAAGAAATCAAAGAAAAACCAAAGCCGAAAGAAGTGGCAAAGAAGCCTAAGAGAAAGGAGAAGAAGAAAAAAGAACCAGCAAAGCCTGCGTCAAAGACAGTGAAGAAAGCTAGAAAAACCGCGAAACCAAGACGGAAAAGAACAAAAAAAGCCAAAGTTGAAGGGAGAAGTGAATAGTTTGAGAAAGAAAGGTGGAAGCAGACACCTGAAAAGAAAGCCAGCGCCAAGATTCTGGCCAATCCACCGCAAAGAATACGTCTGGACTGTAAAACCAAAACCTGGTCCTCACTCACTAGCGCATAGCCTACCATTAACAATAATTATGAGAGACATTTTGGGGTTTGCAAAAACGCGGAAAGAAGCGAAAACTATTATTTCAAAAGGAAAGGTGCTTGTTGACGGAAAAACTCGCAGAGAAGAAGCGTTTCCTGTGGGTTTGATGGATGTCATTTCTATTCCTGACGCAGAGGTAACTTATCGAATTTTGTCGCATAGAAAGGGACTCATTTTGCACCCTATAGAAAAAGATGAAGCTACATTCAAGCTTTGTCGAATAGAAAACAAGACGGTTGTTTACCATGGCCATATTCAACTTAACCTTCACGATGGCGCTAACAAATTAGTACAAGTTGCAGACCCTAAGAACCCTGAAGAAGATGTCTACCAGACCCTCAATGTCATCAAAGTCGCCATCCCTGACGGCGAGATAATCGGACAAATAAAACTGGCGAAAAACGCAACTGCATTAATCATTGGAGGAAAGAACATGGGAGTCTATGGAAAAATCGTAGACATTGAAGAAGCTAAAGCGAAAGAACGTCGCTCACTGTTGACGACAATAGAGGATGCCGCTGGGAAACGTTTCCAGACAACTCTAGATTTCATTTTCGCTACAGGTGAAGGTGAACACTCCATATCGTTGCCCGAGGTGAGATAGTTGTCGGAAGAAGAGGAAATCCGAAAAAAATGGCGAGAAATTCCTATGCTTAAGCCGAAAATCCGGAAGGTAACCATTAACATGGCTGTGGGACAGTCAGGGGAGCCCCTTGAAAAAGCTGTGCAGGTTCTCGAACAACTGACAGGCCGAAAACCTGTAAAGAGGAAAGCCAAGCAAACCATAAGAGATTTTGGAATAAGAAAGGGTGAACCAATCTCCTGCGTTGTAACACTTCGAAAAGAAAAAGCCATAGAATTCCTCACCAAAACACTTCAAGCTGTTGACAATAAAATACCAAAGAAACGTTTCGACAAAAATGGCAACTTTTCCTTCGGGATAAGAGAACATATTGAAATTCCAGGCACAAAATACACGCCAGAGCTTGGAATCTTCGGGATGGATATCTCGGTTACTCTCGGTCGTGCTGGCTATCGCGTCAAAGAACGAAGACGAACTAGATCAACGATCGGCACAAATCATTTGTTAACCCCTGAAGAGGCAATGGTATTCATCAAAGATACTTTAGCGGTTGAGATGACCTGAGGTGTAGCTGAATGGGAAAACAGAGACCTAAGAAAGAACGAAAATTCGGTAAGGGCAGCAGACCTTGTAGAAGATGTGGCTCTTACGGCCCAATAATCCGGCGTTACAATTTATATATATGCCGGCAATGCTTTAGGGAGATAGCCCGAAAACTTGGGTTTAAAAAATACGAATAAGGAAGCGGAAGATAGTGGCGGATACAATCGCGAATGGCATGACCACATTGATAAACAACGAGATGCGCCTAAAGCGAGAATGTATAATCAGTCCAGCCTCTAAACTGCTTGGCAGAGTCCTAAGAGTTATGCAACTAGGTGGATACATCGGCGAGTTTGAATTCATAGATGATGGCATGACAGGAAAGTTCAAGATACAACTTCTCGGAAGAATAAACAAATGCGGCGCAATCAGGCCTCGCTTTCCAGTACGAGCAGACGAATTTGAGAAATGGGAAAGAAGCTTTCTTCCTTCAAAGGATATAGGTATCCTTGTCGTATCCACTCCCAGAGGTGTGACTTCTCACAAAACAGCAAAAGAGGAAAAAATAGGGGGCCGTCTATTAGCCTTCGTCTATTAGGAGAAAAAGAAGGAAAATGCGCTTATTGGAAGTCGAAAAAACTGTTGAAGTCCCCGAAGGCGTGGACGTCAAAATAGATGGCAGAGCAGTAACCATATCAGGAGAGAAGGGAACGTTAACCAGAGATTTCTCTCACGCACCTCTATCTATTCAAAAGGAAGAAAAACTGATAAAAATTCGAACAGATTGGCCTCGCAAAAAAGAGGCTGCAACAGTTGCAACTATAAGTTCTCACATTCAAAATATGATAACGGGAGTAACTAAGGGATTCACATACAAATTAAAAATCGTTTTTTCTCACTTTCCAATATCCGTCAAAGTCGAACAAAAGAAAGTTCTAATAGAGAACTTTACGGGCGAACGCAGTCCACGCACAGCAAAAATAGTGGGGGACACAGCAGTTTCAGTTAAATCCGACGACGTAATTGTTCAGGGAATCAACTTGGAAGACGTAAGCCAGACAGCAGCAAACATCGAACAAGGAACAAGAGTCAAAAGAAAAGATCCGCGTGTGTTTCTCGATGGCATATACGTGTATGAGCGTCTCAAGGGGACAGAAACTTGATCAAAAGACCAAGGCAAGAGAAGGCTGCTGCTGAACAAGCAGTAAAGTTGCGGAAGGCCGTGAAGGCGAGAAAGCCCAAGTTTAGACGCCACGAAAGCTGGCGTTACAAACGCTTGAAGGAAAGCTGGAGAAAACCCCGCGGATTAGACAATAAGATGCGACTTAAAGCAAAAGGTTGGCCCAAGGCCGTAAATGTTGGCTATCGTGGACCGCGAATTGCTAGAGGACTACACCCGTCAGGATACGAGGAAGTACTAATTCACACACTAGATGAAATAGTAGAGGTGGACCCTAAAACTCAAGCCATACGAATCGCTCACACTGTAGGAACTAGAAAACGAATTCAAATTGCGTTACAGGCAAGAGAAAGAGAAATTCATGTTTTGAATCCACTTGTCAAAAGGGAAATTGAAGAAGAGTTGCTTGAAGAAACGATTTCAGAACCTCAAGAGACTAAGGTAAAACCAGAAAAGAAAACGAAACATTCCAAACGCTCCAAACGGAGGAAAGGAAGTGATAACAAATGAGTCTCAAAAGCCAACGCCGCCTTGCTGCTGAAATCCTTAAAATAGGGCGAAACAGGGTTTGGATAGATCCTGAGAGAATAGACGAAGTTGAGGTAGCAATCACCAGAGAAGAAATTAGGAAACTCATTCACGAAAGGACCATACGATCCCTTCCCGAAAAAGGAGTTAGCCGATCACGCGCCCGTGTTTTACATAGACAGAAGAAGAAGGGGTTAAGAAGAGGTCCCGGCAAAAGAAGCAAGCCAAGAGTGTCTAAGAAAGAGGTTTGGATGAAGAGAATTCGAGCGTTGCGAAGAAGGCTACGAGAGTTGAAAGAAAAACGTGTAATTACAGAAAACACGTATCGTAAGTTTTACCAAATAGCAGGAAGTGGTGCCTTCGAATCAATCGCTGAACTTGAGCGCCGTATAAAGGCTAAAAGCTTATGGAGAACGCGTTGATGGCAAAAGGTCCATCCTATTGTGTTCCATTTCGGAGACGCAGAGAAGGCAAAACGGACTACAAAGCAAGAAAGGCACTGATACTCTCAAGACTTCCTCGCATGGTAACGAGAGGGTCACTGAAACACATGAACGTTCAAATTATAGAAGCTACCACAACAGGTGACAAAGTCATTGTCTCAGCTAACTCGCAAGAGCTAAAAAATTATGGTTGGCAAGCTGCATGTGGAAACTTACCTTCTGCATATCTAACTGGCCTATTATGCGGTACGAGAGCAGTGGCTAAAAATATGAAAAAAGCCGTTGCGGACATAGGACTTCATCAACCTACAAAGGGAGCTCGTGTTTTTGCCTCTTTAAAGGGCGTTTTAGACGCTGGTATTAGTGTTCCACATGGCGTAGAGAAACTGCCAGATGAAAAACAATTAAGAGGACAACACATCGCCGATTATGCTAAAAGTTTAGCCTCTTCAAATGTTGAACTCTATGAAAGAACATTTTCTAAATACTTAGAAAGAAAACTTGCTCCAGAAAAACTAGTGGAACACTTTAATGCAGCAAAAGAAAAAATAGCAGCCCCACCCAAGAGAAAGAAGGCGAGAAAGGCAAAGAAGAAAGTTAAAAGGAAAGTTAAAAACCTATGAGAAGACGAAGTCGAAGACGACGTATAAGAAGAAGAAAACGCGAAGTAAGCGAAACGTGGACGCCAAAAACCTCCCTTGGCAAAATGATCCAAGAAGGCCGCATTTCTTCTATGGAAGAAATATTTATGGAAGGATTGAAGATACGCGAGTCAGAAATTGTAGATCTTTTGCTTCCTGATTTACAAGAAGAAGTTATTAACATAAATTTGGTGCAAAAACAAACCGACGCTGGAGAGAAGTCGCAGTTTAAAGCAATAGTAGCAGTTGGTAACCGTGATGGCTACATAGGGTTAGGCGGTGGGAAAACAAGACAAGTACGTGCAGCAATTGAAAAAGCAGCTGTGAACGCACGGCTCAACGTGAATTTTGTCCGTAGAGGTTGTGGCAGTTGGGAATGTGGATGTGGAAAGCCACATTCAATGTCATTTCAGACAACAGGCAAATGTGGTGGTGTAGAAATTGTTTTAATTCCAGGACCTAGGGGTCTCGGCTTAGTTGCAGGTGAAACAGCGAAGATAATTCTAGGGCTTGCAGGAATAAAGGACTGTTGGACAAGGAGCTTCGGTTCGACAAGAACTATTCCATCGTTTGCCTATGCTGTTTTTGACGCCCTTAAAAAAACTTACAGCCTTATTACACCTGAAGACTGGGTGAGGTAAAATGGCTGAAAAACGAGAATGCTTGGCAGTGGTTCGAGTTCGAGGAACAGTTGGTGTATCACCTGAAATGAAGAAAACTCTTGGAATCCTTCACCTAAACCGAAACTGCCACATAACCCTTGTCGACAACCGCCCCAGCTTCTTTGGTATGTTAAAGAAGGTTAGACACTTTGTTGCTTGGGGTGAAATAACAAAAGAGAATATACTTCTGCTACTCAGCAAGCGGGGGAAACTCATCGGCAATAAAAAGCTTGACGAGGAGTATGCTCAGAAAGTTGGCTATAAGACTTTGGAAGAGTTAGCTGGGGCTATATGCGAACTAAAAGTCGATTTTCGACATCTACCAGACATCAAACCGGTTTTCAGAGCGCACCCTCCAAGAAAAGGATACAAAGGAAAAATAAAGAAGAGCTATGCTGCTGGCGGAGTTACTGGGTACCGTGGCAAGGCAATTAACAAACTTGTAGAAAACATGATTTGACAGAGAAAGATTTTATGGACGGTTTATCATCTATTTTAAAAAAAGCGTGGTTGAAAAATGCCTCACAAACTTCGAAAGACTCGCAAAAGTCGAGGTTCAAGAACAGTAGGATGGGGTAGGGTGGGTCAGCATCGCAAAGGCGGTCAAAAAGGCCATACGAAAGCAGGTCGGCATAAACACTTATGGTCCTACGTGCTGAGATATGAACCCGATTATTTCACCAAGAAAGGATTCTATTCCCCAAACCGTAAGAAAGTCAATGTAGTAAACGTTGGGAAATTGGAAGAGTTGGCGCTGAAGCTTTCTACCGAAGAAGGCTTAGAGGAAAAAGAAGAGCTATTTTTTCTAGATTTAGGCAAGTTCGGTTACAGCAAACTTTTGGGCATGGGCAACGTAACTAAACCTTTTTCAATAAAAGTCGCATCTCATTCAGAGTCCGCCGCCAAAAAGGTGGAAGAAGCAGGCGGCAGATTTATCACAGAAAAAATCAACCAGATACGTGCATAACTACTGTGAGAGGCTCAATAGCTTAAAGAAAAAATCGGAGGAAGGAAAAAATGGCGGGCAGATTTCTCGGAATTTTCAAACCCATGGCGAGATTCTTGCCGGAGGCGACACCGCCTAGAAGAAGAGTTGCGTTTAACCAGAAGCTGTTGTGGACCGCTCTAGCGCTAATTATCTACCTTATCATGGCTGAAATCCCGCTTTATGGCTTGCAGGCGGGAGAAAGCGGCTTTGAAATGAGTTATCTCAGAATCATATTTGCCTCTAACAGAGGGACACTACTGGAACTTGGCATAGGTCCAATAGTGACTGCGGGTTTGATCCTTCAGCTTTTAGCTGGTTCAGGAATGATAAATGTCGACATGTCTAACCCTGAAGACCGCGGGCTCTTCACAACTGCGAGTAAATTCTTTTCAATACTACTCACAGGAGTTCAAGCGTCCGCTTACATAATCGGCGGCGTCTATGGGTCACTGCCAGTATCGATAAGCATCATCATTTTTCTCCAACTTCTGTTTGCAGGGATAATAATCATGCTGCTAGATGAGATGATTCAAAAAGGTTGGGGAATAGGAAGCGGAATTAGCCTTTTCATTATGGCTGGAGTAGCCCAGAGAATATTGTGGGACAGCTTCGCTTTGACACCAGGGCTAGCTGATCAAAAGAGTTACGGCGCCTTTCCAGCATTATTGCAAACCATTACATCAGGTCAGCCAGTGTTTTCTTTTGCTCTAAAATATGTGCCATTCAATGCTACTTCTGGCACTGTTGCACACCTCATCCCAGCAATTGATAATGCTTTCATCAGATCTCAAAATCTGCCTGCACTACTGGGATTTTTCACAACAATTGTGGTGTTTCTTGTCGTCATATATGTGGAAGGCATCAGAGTAGAGCTACCTGTTTCCCATGCTGACTACAGAGGTTACCGCGGCAGATACCCCATCAAGCTTCTATATGTTTCCAACTTACCTGTAATCTTTACTTCCGCTCTATTCGCCAACGTATACTTCTTTTCGCAGATTATCTGGCTCAACTTCAACCGAAACAACTCAAACTTTTTCTTCAATCTTCTAGGAACCTATTCAGCAGCGGCTGGGCAACAACCTCAACCTATAGGCGGTTTAGTTTACTATGTAATAGCGCCGCGTAGCATCCTAGATGTAACTTTGGATCCAATGAGAGCAATGGTTTTTGCTGTTTTTATGATAATATTTTGTGTAATCTTCTCACTCACTTGGCTTGAGGTAGGCGGTCTAGGGCCATCGACCGTTGCGAAACAATTGGTGGATTCAGGCATGCATATTCCAGGGTACAGAAGATCAGCTGGACCTATAGAGACCATGCTGAAGCGCTATATCCCAGCAGTTACAGTTCTCGGAGGAATTGTTGTTGGCACTATTGCGGCCTTTGCAGACTTTTTCGGGGTTTTTGGGACAGGCATGGGCGTGCTGCTTTCTGTCGGCATTATTTATCAGTATTATCAACAGTTAATGCAGGAACGGGTTGCAGAGATGTATCCAGCATTCCGCCGCTTATTTGGAGGCTAAGAATGAAAATAGTTAAAAGCCTTGACGATAAACAAATTGGAATAATGAAGAAAAATTGAACTGGAGCATCAAAACATGTTTATAACCTTGTTCATAGATTGGCTGTTAGCACCGCAAGCGCCAGCAGCAACAATTTTTATCATTATACTCTGCGTGTCTCTAACCTTTCTTACTTCCTTAGTTAACCGTTTACTTACTAATCCGGAGCAAATGCGTGCTTGGAGAAAGGAGATTAAGGAGTGGACGAGCGAATTTAAGGAAGCTCAACGAAACAAGGACAAGAAAAAACTCGCTAAAGTGGAAAAACAAAAAGCCAAAATAATGAAGCTACAACAGAAAATGTCATGGCAGTCAATGAAAATATCACTGCTTTTCTTTATTCCTTTTATTCTTATGTGGCAGGTGCTTTGGGGCATTTACCAAGGGCCTATTGCATTTCTTCCAGGTTTCGGACCACTTTCAATAGTTTATTGGTATCTTCTATGCTCCTTGTTCTTTAGCACTCTATTCTCTAGAATCTTTGGCGTCGGAATAGGAGCGGAATGAAGTGCCACGCCCTGCATTGAGAACGAGAAGTAGAAAGCGAAAATATCGTTCTTTACCTGGCGGACGCAGCAAGGTACTATACAAAAAAGAAAAGACAAACAATCCAAGATGTTCTAATTGTGGACGCTATCTCACATTTCTACCCCACTCAGCCTTGAAGATACGCAAGCTTCCTAAGTCCCAGAAAAGAATCAGCCGCATCTTCGGCGGACAACTCTGCCACATTTGCCTCCGAAACTTGCTGAAGCAAACATCACGAACACTTTGACACTGAAGGCGAGAAGCTGAAATGGCGACATCGTCCGACAATTCGAAAAAGAAGATTGTTCTGTGCATATCAGGGATGGCTGGATGCGGCAAAAGCACCGCAGCCAAGAAAATCGCGGAAAAATATGAGTTGCGCTATTTTTCAGGAGGTGATGCACTGAAAGCTTTGGCGTTAGAAGCAGGTTCCAAATCTGTCGATAGAGGGTGGTGGGAAAGCGAAGAAGGAATGAATTTCCTCAAGAAACGAACGGAGGATTCGTCCTTTGACAGAAAGGTTGACGAAAAATTGTTGGAATGGGCAGGGCAAGGAGATGTTGTTCTTGATAGCTGGACTATGCCATGGCTTCTAGAAACGAGCTTCAAAATCTGGTTGGAAGCATCGCCTAGAGAAAGGGCTCGGCGAATTGCACAACGAGACAAAATAAGCATTGAAAAGGCGTTTGCAGCTTTGAAGGAGAAAGATGCGAAAACCAAAGCTATCTACAAAAGACTCTACGGATTTGACCTTGGAGAAGATTTTTCTCCTTTCAATCTCATTCTAGACGTAAACGATCTAAGTTCAGATGAAGTTCTCAAAACACTGAGCCTCGTTATAGATCGTATGTTCCTTTAGAATCAACAGTGAAACTATAAATATCAGTTTCTTAAGCGGCAACATCCATAGCACAATTCCCTTTTCACACTCTTAGAAATCCACCCAGAAGCAAGGGGGGAGGGGGTAGGTGATTAAGTTTCATTGATTTTTTTTGGGAGGTTCAAAGTATTCATGAGCGTGGAGTAGAAACTCAAACGTGTCAGTCCGTGGTAAGGCGTTGACGTTGAATTCAACCTCTAAGACTGTGCTGTTTCAAGAGTCTAGAGTGGCATCTCACAGCACTAGTACAGCCAAATGTGCTCCGTGTACACATGAGAAACAATTGCTAATGATGAAAAATGGGTACTGTTAAATATCAGTTGCTGCATCTCTTTCAAAACCAGCGGAGTGATTTCCAATGTCTGCAGTTGAAGTTGGGAGAATCTGTGTGAAAGTCGTCGGTAGAGAGGCGGGACGCAAATGCGTGATCGTAGACCTGATTGACAAGAACTTCGTCCTCTTAACTGGACCCAAGGAGGTTACAGGAATAAAGCGCAGAAGAGTCAACATAAGTCACATAGAACCAACAGGAGAAAAAATTAAACTCGACCGAGGGGCAACCGACGAAGATGTGGCTCAAGCACTGGAAACGGCTGGGAAAACTGAAGAAATGAAAGAACTTGTCAAACCTCAAGTTGTGTAAGCTCAACTTTTTTAACCTTCAACAGTCTATTTTGCTTTTTGAAGGAGGAAACTAATGCAAGGAATTAATGCACCGTGGAAGATCAAAAGGAAGCTGCTAGTTAAGGCTGAAGAAAAAACCGATGCCCAATATGGTTGCAGGCCTGAAGAACGCCCTATCAAAGACTATGTTCGGCTTGGAGTAATAAACTTAGATAAAACATCAGGGCCATCCAGCCACGAAGTTACAGCTTGGGTTAAGCGTATCTTAACCATCGCACATGCTGGTCATGGTGGGACCCTAGGGGCTTCCGTTTAGCAAGCCAGGGAAATCCCAAGGTGACTGGTGTTCTACCTGTTGCTCTAGAGGAATCCACAAAGGTGGTTCAAGCGCTTCTTTTAAGCGGAAAAGAATACATCTGTGTAATGCGGCTTCACCATTCAATGCCAGAAGAAAAAGTGGAAACTGTTCTAAATGAGTTCCAAGGAAGAATCTTCCAGAGACCTCCGGTGCGGTCTGCTGTGAAGCGAAGGCTGCGGGTAAGAACGATTTACTACCTGGATTTTTTGGAAATCAGAGAGAAACACGTTCTGTTCAGAGTAGGATGTGAAAGCGGCACCTACATTCGCAAACTTTGTTTCGATATAGGGGAGGTTCTCGGATGTGGCGCGCACATGCAAGAGCTTCGCCGGACTCGTGCTGGGCCTTTCACTGAAAGCGAGGGGCTCGTGACACTATACGACCTGTTATATTATGTTTCTGAATGCCAAGAAACTGGTAACGAAGAGAGTCTTAGAGAAATTATCTATCCGATGGAGAAGGCTTTAGAACTCCTTCCTAAAATTTTCATACGTGATTCTGCAGTGGCTGCTGTTTGTCATGGGGCTTATGTAGCTGCACCTGGAGTTCTGTCTATAGAAACTGGGATAAAGAAGAAGGATGGAGTAGTTATTTTCACTCAGAAAGGCGAGGCAGTGGCTTTCGCGAGGGCATTGGCTTCATCGGAGCGAATTTTAAATATGGATCACGGGTTTGTGGCCAAGACAGTTAGGGTTTTAATGGATAGAAATGTTTATCCAAAGATGTGGAGCATGAGCAGCAGTACTTAGTTTCAATTAAGACGTGGCTTTCAAACATTTTATTAGCTTTGTTATGACTACACTCTTTAACTAAGGGCGGATAGCTTTTTGGAAAAAGAGCGGAAGTATCACAGGAAAAGTGCGTTTACAAATGGTTTAGCAGTAGGTTTTGGCATCGGCTGCTTCGCTACGTTTGGTGCTTTACTGATTACCGCCCTATATTATACTCAAATGGGCAGTCAAACCTTTGAACAGGCATTATCAAGTTTTTCCCTTCCGCTCACCTACTTTTTCGTATTAGGCGTCCTCTTCCTAATTATCGGTCTCATCTGGGAGCGCCACGAAAAACAACTTAAACTATAACAACCTACGATATTGTTTTTAGTCTCTTGATAGAAGTTGAAAGAGGCAGCTCTAAATGAAGCATGAACATAGCGAGGATGAACACTATTATGCCAAACAACCCAAATCGAAGCCTCAACTTGGATTAATACGCACCCACCTTCGCGGGCACTTCTTTGAGTTCTTAACGTCTTCAAGTGTTTTTTCAAAGAGACGTATCGATTTAGGAACACGACTTTTAATTGAATCAATGATTTTGCCGAAAAAAGGCTACGTGTTGGATCTGGGTTGCGGCTATGGTCCGGTTGGGATAGCAGCTGCCACATTCAATTCCGATTTACATGTAATCATGGCTGATGTGAATGAACGGGCAGTATGGTTGGCCAAAGAGAACGCAAAACGTAATAGAGTAGATAATGTTGAGATTCGCCACGGATTTCTCTACGAACCAGTAGAAAATGCGAAGTTTGCTGCCATTCTGTGCAATCCTCCAGTAAGTGCCGGAATGCAAATAGTATCACCTATAATCACAGATGCCCCCAAACATCTCCGGGAAAATGCAGTGTTTCAGATGGTTGTAAGATCAAAGATTGGAGGAAAACGCCTTCTAAACGAATTAAAAAAGACTCTTGGCAATGTAGAAGTTCTGGCGAGAAAAAGCGGTTACAGAGTGCTTCTCTCCAAAAAGCCTTAAAATGATAGGGGTGCTTATTTCAGAGCTTAGTGCCGGGGTCTCCTAGAGCATAACAGACAACTGTTACGCGGGGAGCCAGGTATGGAGCAGATCTGTACGTTACAGAGCTCAAGCCTGGAAAAGCTGCTTGAAAGCCTGTGGTCCTTTGGGCCACGTGGGTTCGAATCCCACCCCCGGCGCCACAGTTCCACCTACGGTGTTTTCTGGATTATTTGCGTTTTTTGAAGATTTTGATTCCTTGTTTCCGGAACTCTGTGATGTAATCATATCCGAGTTCTATGAGCGCACAAGCTTCTTCAACTGTCTTGGCAACTTTTGAGATGAATTCATCGTCATCGATCTCTATGAGTTGAGTGTACCTCAACGTGTTGCTGATGTTCTTGTGACCCAGCATTTTCATGACATGTAGGATGTCCTTGGTTTTGTGGTATTCCATCGTGGCCTTCCAATGCCTGAAGGTGTGGAATGTAATCCGTTTCAACCGTAGATTCTTGGTGATTTCTGTTATTCTTGCGCGCGAACCCTCAAAGGTTCTGGTTATCGTCTTCAGTTTTGCCTTCCATATCCTTTCGTCTTCTCTCGGTAAAGCATTAAGCATCGCTATGAGTTTTCCACTTACCTTGAACTGTCGAGGGTTGCTTCCCTTTTCAGGTGTGATGGTCACGATGCAATTCTCAAAGTCTACGTCCGTCCATTTCAAATCTAAAAGAGTTGAACAAAAGGCTAAAGCACAAAAATATCGAGTTCAAGTATCATCGAATAGAGAAGGTGGAATCATGGTTGAAGAGATTACTCAAATTCAATCTCTTAAAGAACTGATGGAATACGTTGAAAGAGAAGCAAAGAAGAGAGTTAGAGAGACAACGGGTAAGTATAGGCAATTAGCCGAAACAGAGGCATACGATCAAGTCATCCTGAAAGTTCTGAGAGAGGCAAAAGAGCCCTTAAGCGTAGATTTGATCTCTTTCTTAACCGGCATCAACAAAACACGGTGTTGTCAGACGCTGAAAAAGTTGGAGAAGAAATGGGACATGGTTAGAAAGGTAACCGTCCGCGAATGTGCATATTACACGGTGATCTAATCTTTCAGGATTTCTTTCACTTTTTCTTCTAATCTTTTCAATCATTTCAGCGTAAACTTCGGACTGAGAGAAAGAGTGAATATCATCATTGCCACCCTTGTATAAGACGTCTCCATCGTGTTCTTGCGATTTTTCGCCTCTCGATTATTGTTTGTATCTTACTCTTATTCGGTCTCCCTAAGTCAGAGCGAAGGTCATCCAATTCATGCTGGATATCGTTTTTTACTCCTAGTATCCCAAACTGCCGAAAAGAAAACTAGGATGGCGTCTGGTATGTTGTACAAGGAGTACTGCAAACTTGTCTCAAAGCCTGTTGTGGCTAGGGCTTATAGAAATTACATGAAGAAGATAGTCGACCTTGGCTTGGTTAGAGTGGAAGGTTCTGGAAGATGGAAAAAATACGAGATTACTCTTTAGCCGTTATCGTGTAGTGTTTGTTCATTTTTTTGACTAATTATGTAAGAACATTTATAAAAGAATAGCTATCTTAAGACCCTAGATAAACATTTAAATATTGGCGTCCAATTAAGAGTGAAGGAGCAAGATGTCAGACGAATTAAAAACTCTCAAAAGCATCGAGCAAAAACTAGACCGACTCTTGAAGTGGACAAAGTTTGCCGGAGTGCAACAACTACGTACTAATCTAACTCAAAATTTGACAACGGACACCGAGATGTTAATATATGAATTATCAGACGGTGAACGTACCACAAGGGAAATTGCCAGACTCGCTGGCGTAGGAAGCAATGCTACCATTGTTAATTATTGGAAGAAATGGAGCAAAGTTGGCATTGTTGAACCGTCCGAAAAACGTCGAGGCCGTTACCAACGAATTTGCTCTTTAGAGGAGGTGGGTCTCACTGTGCCGCCCATGCTGCAAACAGGAGAAACTCCAATAGAAACTGAACAGCCTATAGAGGAGGTTACAAATGAACAAGCAGAACCTTGAACGAATGATTGAACTTCTTGAAGAGATGCTGAAGTGGATCAAATTTGCTGGAGCCAGAGAAGTGAGAACTGTACTGATGAATATTCTGGATACTGAACAAAAACGCTTAATCTATCACTTGAGTGATGGCGAACATGGCAGCGTTGAAATTGGTAAGGCTGCTAATGTAAGCGATAGAACAGTCAGGCGATACTGGGAGTCGTGGGCCCGATTAGGAATTGTCGAGCCCTTAGGAGTAAGAGGTGGGGTCAGATATAAGAAATTCTTTGAACTGGAGGATTTCGGATTTACGATTCCCCAAATAAAGACTAAAACCACGAATATAAAGAGTGGATCTTTCAAAAGCATATCTTACCTAAGAGGAGAGACGAATGATGTCGAGGAGAATCAGTAAGGAATTAATGCAAACACTTATGGAAAAGACCAGTCTTAAACGGCCAACCATCTATGCAAAGATAACAGAGATAGCGCAAGCTGATGGACGAAGTTGTTCAAACCTGGTGTATGCTCTTGAATATGCTCATCGGAATGGGTTGGATCCGCGTAGATATGCAGGTAAAGAAGCTTTGAAAGAATATAGAGAATATAGACGTTCTCATCCTCGGGATCCCATAGTAGTCACAAAAACTCGAACAATCGCCAAAAGAAGAGTTGCTGGAGTGAAGTTCAGTTCTCGTCCTGACATACCTGAAATAGCTCTTCCATCAGGAAAAGTTCGAGAAGCAAGGCAAATGGCTACTGTTTATCCGTTTCTGTACGTATTCGAAAACTCAGTAAGGGAATTCATTAGAACAACACTAGAAGATATTCACGGAAAAAACTGGTGGGACACATCCGTCTCAACAGAAACAAAGAGCAAAGCTTCGGGTCGGCAAGGCAAACAGGGCGCGTCGCGATATTATGGAAAAAAAGCACCACATCCCCTTTATCTTGTAGACCTTGACGACCTAAGAAATATAATAATACGAAACTGGAAGGATTTTGAACCAAAGCTTCCCAAACTTCCGAACACCCAAGCATGGATTATCAACACCATTCAAATGATTGAGGAGATCCGAAACATCGTCGCACACAACAATCCGATTTCAAAAGACGATGAACAAAAACTGAAAGTCAACATCAAGGAATGGGTCAAGAGAATCTATCATGAGGCGAATTGAGTTGAGTCAAACAGATAAATTATTAACCGAAATTTCCGGCAAGTTGGACAAAATGCTTAGACTTCTTGTGATAGATACCGTAAAGGGGCTTGATAAGGAACAAGATAAGATCAGCTTGCTGGACGAACTAGGATTCAGACCGTCTGAAATAGCCCGCCTCCTCAACAAGAGCCCTGACAATGTCAGTGTCCAACTAGGTATTATTCGAAAGAAGAGAGAGTCTAGGACTAAACCGAAAGCAACCGGTCAAACACAAACTCCAGAGAGTAGTGAAAAGGATACAACAAGTGTAACTACATCCGACTTATCCAAAACTGAAGGTAATTGAAATGAATGCGTCAAAAAAAGAAGACAATGCAACATTGCGCGAACTAAGAAAGATATCGAAAATACTGATACTCGCCAATGCATCTATCATCGAGAAGGAACTTTCAAAGATTGCTAATAGTGATGCCCGCAAAAAGATATGGGTTCTTATAGATGGCAAAAGAATGCCAAAAGACTTGGCGAAAGAAGCTGGCGTGACCCAAATGGCAGTCTCCTACTTCCTTAATGCCGCAGCATCTGCTGAATTCATCGAGTACACTAAACGTGAACCTCCATGCAAAATACTGGATTATGTTCCTCCTTCTTGGATAGATCTAGTCATGGAGGAAAGAGGTGAGGCTGAACAAGAGGCATCGAAAGAGGTTGAAGATATGAAAGACAAAACAAATGAGAAAGAACTCGCTCCTCAAACTGTGGAAGCAGATTCAACAATAATACCCAAACAAGAAAAAGATGGTGAAAATGAGCAAGGAAAAGAATGAGCAGACTAAACTGCTAAGAGAGATTCTCAAATGGATCAAATTTGCAGGAATGAAAGAAGTAAAGAACACGCTTGTTGGTGTCTTGGATACCGAACTGAAGAGACTTGCTTATCACTTGAGCGATGGTACCCGTGGAACAGTGAAAATAGCCAAACTTGCAGGGATAGGTAGCACCAGTACAGTTTTTGACATGTGGCAGGCCTGGTTGAAATTGGGTTTGGGAGAGAGCATTCCGGTCAAAGGAGGATCGCGCTTCAAACGTTCTTTTGATCTAGAAGATTTTGGTATTGAAGTGCCTAGGGTTAAAGAGGTTGAGAAAGAAGAAAAGCAAGTAGCGGAGTCAACTACTCCTGACAAGACTGAGGGTTCTAAACAATTACAGGAGGAATCTTATGCCTGAAGAATTAGAAAAGGAATTATTGAGAAAAATACAAAGATCTTTAGAGGAAATCAAGGCGATTCTTACTCTTACAAATCAGGATAAACTTGCTGAAGTGAAGAAGTCACTGCTCAAAGAGGGAACGGTCAAATTGCACGTTTACAACTTGTGCGACGGAGCAAGAACAACCCAAGATCTAGCTCAAGCCCTCCAAAAATCAACAGATTATGTTAACTCCTACCTTAGCATACTGAGGCGTGAAGGTCTGATCAGGACAATCGAGAAAGATGGCAAACAAGTTCACGAGCAAATATTCTAGGCGATAGAGATGGCGGAGAACAAGAAATGAGTGAAGATATATTCAATGAGATGAAGAGTCTGTTGGAAGATATCAAGGCATTGCTTCTTATTACTAATCAAGACAAACTTGAGGAAACGAAAAAGAAAATATTGAAAGAGGGTTCTATTGAAAGTCATGTTTACGAGTTATGCGATGGTGTAAATGCGACTCAAGATATTGCCAACGAAATAAAAAAATCACAGGCATACACTCGCGCAGTTCTAAGTTCATTGCGACGCAAGGGATTAGTGAGAACTGTAGAACGAGATGGTAAGAAGGTACATGAGCAAAGATACTAGGTGATCAAATGTCAATTCATCCTGATACTCATGAACGGATTACAAAACTGCAGAAAGACGTAGAAGAAATCAAAGAGGAACTTGAAGACCAATGGCACGAAAGAAGATCTAACTACGAAAGTAGGATAAGAAAGGCTCTCGAAGGCGACAAGAATGCCACAATCCTGTACCTGGAAATAGATGGCGTGCGTTCAATAAAAGAGATTGAGAAAAGTTTGGCAAGCCAAGGAAATAGAATTCCAACTATGTCCTTATGGCGTGCCTCCAAGAGGCTACTGAAAAATGGTTTAATTAAGAAAGTAGGTGTTAAGGGTAAAAGCCCTATCTATGCAAAGAAACCTTGGGCTAAGGCATTGGATCTTGATAGCTATGTTCGGACAAAAATCCTCCAGCAAGAGAAATCGTCTAATTGAAGACATAATAAGTGTCGAAGACATACTCCTAGAATACATTATCGATAATGGGTGGAAAGATTACAACAAGTTTGCTAAGAAACTGACTGAGAAAATAGTTGAAAAACAGCCATCGACGCAGGAGGACCTAGTAAGACTGGTAGGCAACTTTGCCCATCCGTTTTTTGCTTTCAATGGCATTACTAAAGAACAATTTGTGGTTCGATTCCCTCTAACTGAGTTGTTAAGGCAATCCAGAATTCCAAGGCAATCGGTTACTCTAACTACAACAAAAAAACGCTCAACACCTAAACGTAGAGCGATCTCTAAGAAGCTTCGCCTACTTATTCTTGAAAGAGATGGTTATAGGTGTTGTACGTGTGGCAGAACTGCGAAAGAAACGAAACTTGAAGTAGATCACAGAATACCTGTAGCAAAGGGAGGCACGGATAGTCTCAACAACCTTTGGACTCTTTGTATTGATTGCAATAGAGGCAAATCTGACCTCTATATTTAGAGTCCAACCATTTTTTTTAATACTAAACAGCTTTCTAGAGTCATGTAAATATAAAAACAGGGATCAGAGGAAATTTCCATGCACGTCACGAACTGAACAGGGAGGAGACGTTGAGCGGTTTTATGTTCTTCTTGGTCTCAGTTACTTTCTTAAGAATATATAAGCCAGTCTTGGTCATCCTCTCTTCCATCTCAGGATTTCTCTCCACGTTAAGTGTCTTATACATAGCCAAACAGACTTGTGGATTGCGTGGGTCTTGAACCAAATCAATGATGTAATCAAGGAATTGTGGCAGCCGTAAATAGTCGAACCTGTCTGCGGCTTCATCCAATAAGATGGGAAGGCCAAAAGCCTTTGCTATCGACATCATAATTCCCAAGCTGATCACTGCTCTTTGAGCACCAGAAGGATGAGTGATGGGGTCTTCTTTCAATGTGCATCTAAAGAGACCCTCTCCAATATGCTCAAACATAAGATTCTCATCGGAAAGAATTCTTTGATAAGTCAGCTTAACATTCGCTTCAATATTTTGTGCTAAGCGTTCCACAATCTCTTTCAAATTGCTTTTTCTACGAACGATATCAAAAATCTGTACCCCAAGGAGGCAAGCTATTTCCGACATCCCAATCGTTTGAAGTTTTTCTTCGATTCCTTGAATCTCGCCGAAGTTTTCATCAACCCATCCTCTAGCCTTTTGAAGTTTCTCACCTCTTTCTTTTAACTTGTCAGCCTTCTCCTCTAGAAGATCCAATATTCTCTTGATGGAGTCTTTGTCGATTTTTTCGGGAATTACGATCTTCTCATAGTCTTTCAGTTGCTCGGTCAGGTCTTGCTTGAGCTTTTTTCGGGCAGTCGTTAACGCATCTTTCACGGTTTCAACTGAATCTTCAAACTGTTCAATATCTGTCAGGTCGATAGCTTTCTTGGTTATCTGGAAAGGTTCACATAGAAGAGAATATGCACCCATCCATTTGCTGTTTAAGTCAGTTATCTTATCCTTTCTGTAGTCTATTTTTCTCTTGAGCGATTCGATTTCACGCTGCAGATAGGCCAATTGTTCGGTTTTTATCTCAGAATATTTTCTCCGTGCGTTTTTCAAATCTTTCAAAGAGTCTTTCAGTTCTTTGATCGCATCTTTCAACGTTGCGACATGTTTCTCATGAAGTTTCATCAATTCCTTACTGACCTTCTTTGGTTTGAAGGCCCGCGGAATTGGAGAAATGCGGATATACTTCAGTTCCTTGACTAATTCATCCAGCGCTATTCCGACTTTTGCTTCTTCCTTGGCGAAGAACAGAATAGCCTGTATCCCATCTGGCTTCTTAATCGGTTTCTCGATCGTTTTCAAAAGCCCGCTATACTCCTTCCTAGTATTCGATAAATCGGATGGGGAAGTGTGATATTTGTCAGCGACCCTACAAACACCTGCTATTGTTGTCCGGACCGAAGAAAGACCCTCAAGAATTTTTTCTACCTCATCCGCATGTTTCAGAACCGAGAAATTGAAGTCCTTGTACTCAGGAAGGTCGAAGTCTTTAAGAATCTCAACCTGCTCTGCGTCAGGCAGAGTACTCAGTTTCATGTTCCACTCATTCAGTTTTTCCTTTGCTTCTTCCAGCTTTTCTTTTTCTTGCAGTGCTTTTCTGAATTCCTCTTCCGCTTCAACCAATTCACTCAGGTGTGAGACGGCTTTCGTTTTTGTGTTTATTTGTGTTGCCAATCTCTCTATGTTGAGTGCGACCTTCTCGGTTTTTTCTGGAATTTTCTTCATTTCCGCCTCGATCTTTTCTTTGAAATTATTTATGCCCTCAGATCCTCTTCGGAAATACTCCTCGATCTCCTTCTCCTCTTCAACTTCCAGATTGACAATTTCCTCTTTTAATGACTGCTTTCTTCTGTTAAGAAGTTCCCTTTCTCTTATGCCTAGATCATGAAGATTGCTGAGGTGTCTGCCGTATTTCTCTGCTGTACTTCTTATGTTCTCAATCCTTTTCTGAATCAGTTCAGGTATGGAAACAACCTCTTTGTTCATGGCTCTGGAAAAGTTTGCAACATTAGAAGGTGCAATCAGAATGTCGAGAATCTCCGGATATATCCTCCGCTTCTCTAACTCGCTTCTTATTTCTTTGACGCTTGTTGTTACAGGACGCCCCCAATCAATCTGTTCCAGAAACTTCTCTATTCCACTTTCAGGAAGTTTCTCTTCCTTTATGTAAAGGAACTGTTTGCTACTGATGTGTTTGCCCTTTCTACGAAAATCATATCTTAGCTTGAGAAGAGTGTTCCCTTGGCTGAAATAGAATGCGGCAGAGCCACGATTCAAAGGAGATATAAGAATCTCGTCTTTTCCAAGTTTTTTGTCTTCGGAGTATCTGGTTTTTCGTCGTCCGAGTGGTGGGTCGATGCAATAACGGAATGCGTTGATGATATTTGTTTTTCCGGATAAGTTCTCTCCATAAAATATGACCGGTTGCTTGCTGACAAAATCTACATTGCCGTATAGACCCAGCATACCGTCGAAATTCGCAAATAGTAGTCTCATTCTTTCACCTTCTTTACAAATTCCTCCAAGTGTGTCTCAAAGTTTTTCGGCTTCTTCATCCCTTCTTTCTTTTGAATTATCTTTGTCACGCGTTCCACAAAGTTCCTCAGCATAACCGTTATTTTTGGCGTAGGTCCTTGGAACATATTGGAATCCTCTTTGAGTACAGCATCTATTACTCCTCTAACAGTCTCCAAGCTGATTTTGCTAGGTAACTTTTCGTTGATCAACTGCAGAATCTCAGAATCCAGTTTCCGCACTTCCTTCCATATTTGCTCAGGGGAAACAATAGGCGCGAGTGTTTCTTCTCCAACCAAGAACGGTGTTTTTCTGGTGAACTCTTTCAAGATTTCTGTCACAAACAGATCGGGATACTCATGCGGAATATCTTCCAGAAACACGGGGGAGAATTCAAGCTGACCAGAGACAGCTGGCAATACGATTAGTTCTTCTTTACCCTTTCTAGCGTTCAGCTCATCAAGAACTGATCTTAATCTTCTTCTCGCTTCCTCCAGCTTTGTATTCGAGAATTCAAAATGGAGTAACAAAATCTTTCTTGAAGGATTAAAACGGTGAAACTTTAGCTTTCGCTTCTCTGAATCGAAAATGACAAATCCAAAAGGAGATGGTCTTTCTTCCTTGATGTATTTACTATCTTCTGGTCCCCATCTGTATCTTTCCATCCAATATTTTCCCCACACAACCCGCGATGGCAACAGTGAGGGCAGAATGACAGTCTTTTCTTTCCGGTACGTTTCCGCATCGTAATAATGCATGTGACCATTGAAAACGTGGTTGAATGCTGGACCACACTTTTCGATTATTTGTGGTGGCACCGCATTATCGAATGGTGCAAGCGTTTCGTGCATTACTAGCACAGGAGCGGAATAATTGCTTGCTTCTTTCACAACGGTCTCGAAGACGGTCTTAAGTCGTTTCGTATCGTATCCACTGGTCTCATAACAAGTCTCAAGAAAATAAACGTCGAGTTCCCCTATTTTCTCCCATTCGTTTTCTCTGTAATGAAAATTTTCAACCGTCTGATCCAAGCTCATAAGAACTTCTGACTTTTCATGGTTCCCTCTAACGGCAAATATAGGTACATCAATTGTGGTCAGAAGCTTCCTTATTCTTATCATGGAAGCTTCACCTTCATAGTGACGAAGATATGTAGTAGCTGTTTTCTTGTAGTCGAACATATCTCCAGCCAGAATGATCGCATCAGGCTTAAGCTTCGCAGCAGAGTTCAAAACTTGTGCAAAATCCGATAGCGGATCATATTTTTCCATGTAGGTCTGAAATAGGTGTGCATCACTCAAAAAACACAGCTTCATGGGGTTTCCCTTCTTTATAAGATCTTGGTCTGATATGTATAAGCATGTTGTCAAAGAATTAATATTCAAGGATGGCTTTGTCAAATACGTAAAATTCAAAGGGATGAAAGACTGTGGCCAAATCTTTCAACGAAAGAGTTGAGGATTGCATTTTAAGGATAATCAGCACATTCAGGAGAAATCCAGAACTGTTCCTAACGGAATCCGACCTCAAGTGCAGACTGTTCATGGAACTCAATAATGATCCCTTGTTTTCGCAAGAAGAAGTGACCAAGGATGGAGCGAAAAGGACAAACTACGTACACTCTGAGAGTTCATATTTCGTTTTCGGAAAACTGAACAAAAAACGTGTTGATGTAACTGTCGTTAAACCGTCTAACTACGACTTTGAGAATGAAGAAGTTGTGTATAGAAAGGGTTATTATTTTTCCGAGCCTAGCATCGGTATTGAGCTAAAACTCAATAAAAATAAGTCTAAAAACAGAATGCAAAAAGAGTTGAAAGAGGTTTTAGATGACTTGAGAAAATTGAAACGTAGTAGACCTGAATCTAGCTTCTACGGATTATTACTGGACAAAAGGAAAGTATTTTCCGAGGAAGAGATCAGTGACGTTCAAAATGAGTATAACGGAATCAGAGTTTTCTATGCCTCAATGGGTTCTGCTTCAGAGAAACAAGCCACTAGAAAAAAATAGGGCGCAGAGGATTTCTTTCCGTAACGCAGCGTGGGTTCGAATCCCACCCCCGGCGCCAAACTCTACGTACTACGTTTAAATCCTTGGTGGCGCGCGCTTGCGCATAAAAGGCACAGTATGAGGGTGGAGGCGGGTAGGGATATTTTACTTGGGTGTCAGTGTTATTTGGTGATGATTGGGAAGATTAAGTCTAATGAATGCTCGTTGTTTTTGGGCGCTTGCACACCTGAGTCGCCGAAAGGAGCTTGTATGGTTTCAGTTGAGGGTACTTGCAATATTTGGGCGACGTATGGTGTAGAGAAATCGAAGTGCGTTTCGTTTGGGCTCAACTCTTTTCTACAGGTTTCAAGGGCGTGTGTTTTGCTTTATGTTTTCTCTTGTATAGTGTTTTGATGGATGCTGCCGCGAAGACTGCGGATACGACTATAATGGGTGAAATCCAAGACGCTGGCAATGTAATCTTCTTTATAGAAACAGATACGCCGCCCACCACAGTGAAACCCGCATCATTCACGTCCAAGTCGTCAAGAGGATCACAGGATTTGTTATATTTTCGATCCCTATTCACGTCGACAACGATGTCAAATTCTCCACTCCTAGCTGATTCCCATATTAGTGCTGGTGGGGTTCCGGATCCCTCTAAGTTGCTGTACGCAATGTCTCCGTTGCCATCAGTTGTGACGTTCTCAGCGGTCCCGTCGACACGGTCTGGAATATCCATTCCATTGGTCCACGTTGTGTCGTTGACCACGTAGATAGGATAGGTTGTGTATGGGGCATAATTGCTGCCATATACGTACACCGATTCGTCCTTATCGAATACGTCTTTCCTGTTTCCCTCAAAGTCCGAAGATTCTATAACTGGTAAAGGTAACACCTCGAAGCCTGCACCGTCTACGTCGTTGTCATCGAGAGCGTCTATAGTCTCGTTGTACAATCCGTCATTATTCACGTCTACTATGACATCGTATGCCCCTGTGACTTTGACGGCGGAAGGCCATATTAGTGCGGGTGGGGGCCCAGGTGGCTCCAAGTTGCTGTAGGCAATGTCTCCGTTGCCATCAGTTGTGACGTTCTCAGCGGTCCCGTCGATAGGGTCTGGAATATCCATTCCATTGGTCCACGTTGTGTCGTTGACCACGTAGATAGGATAGGTTGTGCTTGGGGCGTAGCCAGAGCCATACGCATACACTGATTCACAATAACCGAAGCTGTCTTTTGCGCGCTCGCCCTCGAGATCCGAAGATTCCACTTCTGGGGTTGGTTGCGTGGGATACGCTGTTGTTGGGCCAGTTCCTATTCCTGGACCTGCTGCTGCGTAACCGCTGGGGCTTTCGCTTGCGTTAACTGGCTGCCAAGCTGGATCTCCAGGCTTGTAGCTCGTCTTCACAGGCCAGTACCATACCGCTGACTCGTACTCAATTTCTACATAGAAGTAGAGTCCAGAAAGACCCCCAGCAGGATGAATGTCGCACACCGCTCTGCCATGTGTATAATTCGGGTTCCAATATCCGCTGAATATTGGGTTCTGCCTAACGTCAGCAATTTTGTCATAAACATATGTTCCTGCTCCGTCATCTGCAGGCATGACAGTGAAATTACCAGTGGTTGAGTTTGCCCAATAGATTGTTAAGCTGGCATTGTCTATCGGTGTGCCAGAGACTTCTGTGACGTACCAGCTCACCTCAACCGGGCTAGGCGAGAGCGTCGCAGGGGGAGATGTCGCATTGACCAAAGTGGCTGTCAATATTATCCAAAACAATATAGATAAAGAGAGAGGCATAGACCACTTTAGCAATGTCTGATTAACCATTTCTCCTCCTCTCTCCTAAATACTACTATGTTTTGTTGCACTTAAGATTTATGAATGTTTCTTCTATGCGACGTTTCACAGAAAGCGAAAAATAGGTCGCTGAACGCGATTTTCAACAGCAACGCCGAGCGAACAGAGTAATTTTAGGTGAAATCGTAAAGATGCATTCACGGGAAATCATGAATAATTTAAAGTGTTAAGCAATCAGCAAATGACGGCTGAGGTTGTGGCTATTATGGTTGAAATTCATATGTGAGTATGGCTGATTTTGCGCACGCATGGAAGTATAAGTAGCCTCAACGTTTCTCTTTGCGCTTTTTCCTTTTCTCTTTTCTTTCCTTCTTGGTCATTGGCTTTTTCTTAGAGCTTTTTCCCATACCCACCTAATTCACGCCATATTGAGGTTATGGCAGAGCAACATTAAACTTACGGCCAATACGCGCGTTTTTCCATAGCCTGCGCCTACTTACGCCGTCAATTTCTACGACAATCATTTAGGATACCACTCTCAACGACTGAAAAATCATGCAACAACATATGGAGTTTGCACACCCACATCTGCTTAGGTCTTACGACTTACATGAAAAATGGGGAGTTGCGGGGGATATCTCCACTGTGGGTAGGGTTCAAATCTCACCCCCCACACAATTATTTTTATCCTAACTCTACATTTCAGTTTATAGAAGATGCATACATTGCCAAAGCTTCTTCAGAATCAAAGCCTTTCTTGACGGTGATTTTTTCTTTCTTTCGTGTGTGCGCAAAAGAAGAAAAGATAAAAAAAAGAAAAAGGATTGTGAACGAAGAATAGGAAGTCAGCTTGTGAGTTTAATATCTATTTCTTCTTGGGGGTCTTCTCTTTGCATAGCATTCTCGGCAGTATACGGGTCTGCTTCCGTCAGGTTTGAACGGAACTTCACATTCTTGTTTACATTCCGCGCAAACTGCCTTATGCATTTCTCTTGGTTCTCTACTTCCATACGACATCTAGACTGCACCTCCGATTCGCTGAAAGAACTAGTTTCGTCAGAACACTAATTCTGGAATGCTTACCTTAGAGTTGCTTATAAACTGCGCGGCGCCTTGACACTGCACTTTCATTCGAGCAAGTCAGCCCTCAGTTCGCAAAATGTGTGTGTGGGGGGTTCAAATCCCACCCCCGGCGCTAAACTGCGCAAATTGCGTCTAAATCCTCGGCTACGTACGCACGTTGGATAAAGAAACACGGTGGGCCATCTCTTCTGGTGTTGTATTGGATAATATCATGTATTCTAGGCGGGATTTGATTCAACGTAGCTCCTGCCATAACAAAATTGCTTGGGACTTAGAACCTCCCTTCACCACAGTTTTTGCGTCTAACCAAAAGGGTTTTGTGGCTAGAGCATTTCCCTGCGCCTCGCGAAAAATATGCTCAAAAAGAAACATGCTACGAGGTAAGCTGCCATTGCGGCGGCGGATAGACCTATATCGTACTCGAGAGCTCCTGCCGGCATGCCAATCCCCATGCCTGCCGTCATCATAGCCTTGAATCCTGGGTATACCATAATGATGGCGTCGCCAGCACGTGATAAAAGGAACCAGCTTGGCTGATCAGCCATCATGAGAACTCCATCGATAGTGCCGGATATTAGCATAATGAAGGCAAGCGTCATGACCGTGGCGCCCATGGCTCCCTTAGATATTGAGCTGAAGAAGAAAGTTAGGGAGAGGATGCTACCCGCAAAAAGAAGGCATAATGCAAATGATGTCCCTACTTCAATTGGAATCTGACCATAGATCCTCAAGAGGGAGACGCACACGATCCCATATCCAAGAAGGACGATTAGCGCTACTGACACGTAGCATGCAAGATATTTTCCGATGACCATGGTTGTTCGCTTGACTGGGGTTGGAAAGAGTATGTAACCCGTTTTATTCTCAAACTCTCCAGCTATGGCATCGCCAGCAAAGAAAACCGCCCCTATGGATGCAAAGGTAGCGCTGATCGAGAGCATGCCGGCCATTGCCGTTATGTCATCTGGATAATCAACACCGAAACCGGGCAGACCTACGAGGATCGATAACTCGACAGCAATGACAATCCCCATGACAGCATACAGCCGCTTCCTGCGCAGGTGCTTCAGAAACTCATACTTCGTGATTATCTTCAGTTTCTCGAACTCGCTCAAATGGCCGCCTCCGTCAACTTGAGGTACGCACGTTCCAGTGACCGATACTTCCTCTTTAAACGGGCGACACTGTCATACACGCGTAGTCGCCCATGATCGATTATCGCTACCTTATCGCATACTTGGGCGACCTCAGTGAGCAAATGCGAGGCGTAGAAGACCGTTTTCTCCTTTCTCGCCTCTTTAAGGATTTTCCGCACCTCCATCATGCCCCTAGGATCGAGACCCAACGCCGGCTCGTCGAGGATCAAGATCGGTGGATCATGGAGTAAGGCCTGTGCGACCGCAAGGCGTTGCTTCATCCCGCGCGAAAACTTCTCTATCTTGACCTTAGCCCATCCCTCGAGCCTGACGAGTTTAATTACCTCCTTTATCCTGCTCTTTAGCCCGCGCCCACGCATCCCACGAAGCCTGCCGAGGTAGCTGAGCGTCTCTTCAGGGGTGAGGTAGGGATAAAATTCGGGAGTCTCTACTATGGCGCCAACTTTCGAAAGCGCTAGCTCGCGCTCCTCAACGATGTTAATGCCCTCGATGTGAGCTGTACCCGAGGATGGGCGAAGGAGTGCGCATAAGATCTTGATGGCTGTGGTCTTGCCAGCACCATTAGGGCCAAGGAGCGCAACGTCCTCGTTCTCTTCTATCTTCAGCGAGAGGTTATCGAGGGCTAAGAAACCGCCGTAATATTTGGTGAGGTTCTCAATAACGATGGCTTCGCGCATGTTTGGTGATTAGTCGACGAGGATTTAAAATTATCGCGCGCACAATCTCTAATTGGGTTTCTGGATCCATGCAAAAACCAAGGATTTAAACCGCGTTTGAACCTAACCCCCGCCAAAATTTTTTAGTGTGGCCTTAATTCTCTCTTTCAACTTACGCGCCTTTTCTTCAAGTCTTGAGATGTGTACTGAATGGTGAATTCTAAAATCTTATAAGACGAAATTCACTGTTTTAGAAGGTTTTAAATTTGGAAACCAATTTGTAGTTTAGGAGAAGTGATTGTATGACTGAAGCTGCAGAGGAAAAGTCAGTTGATCAACAATCTGAAAAGCTACCTATCTCGGAATTTTACAAAGTAGTTGATTACATGACAATCTTTAAAAGCGGTAAATGGTGGGAAGCTATTGTGGCCATTGAATCTTTTGGTAGACGTTCCATCGCTATGTACATGTGGGAGTTTAGAGATGGGAAGTGGAAGAGAAAGCACAAGTTTAGCATTAGAAGCGTGGATGAGTGGAAAAAAGTAAAAGATTCCGTTGAGAAACTTTTGCCAAAAATCACAAAAGAGAAATAGCGTTACTTTGTTTTCTTTTGCTTGCCTTTATAAGCAAATTAGTTGTAACCTAACATTTTACGATATATTTACATGTTATAATGAAAACCTTTAGTTTATGCTTTTCTGTCAAATACAGCAAGTATCTTGACCCTTTTTATCAAAGTTTGCCTATTTAAAGGTTATTTTGAGTTTCAACCTTAACTGGGATGCGGTGTAAGTGATTGATTTCGTGGAAATATTCATTGGAGAAAATAGATGGCGAATTAGAGCTCGCCAAGAAAAAGAAACAAGCTTTAGATAAATTGTTTGAAGAAGGAAAAGTTTCGCAGCCCACTTACGACTCGTTTAGCAATGAAGTTGCCGATGCCATAACTGAGATCGAGGCAAAACAGATTTCCTTGGGGGAAAAGATGAAGACAAAGATAAGTGAACTAGAGCAGCAACTGAAAACGTTGGAGTTCCTACTTGTAAACTCTGAAATTCGTCACGTCTCCGGAGAAATTGAAGAAGAGGCATACAATCGTGAATGCAACGTGCTTTCATTGGGATTGGAGACAACAAGGCAAGAACTCAACGAAATTAAAGAAGCAATCTCTGACCTCAGCGAGCGAAACATAGGTCTTTCACCACCCCCGCCACTTCAAGTTGAAGAAGCAGAAGCAACTCCTGTTGAACCAGAAACTGAGGAGAGCCTTGAGATAGTTATGGACTCCGAGACAACAACTTCGTTAGAAACAACCTTAGAGGAACAACCAACGATCCCAGAAGAAACCGAAGCAGTGCCGGTGGAAACAGTTTCGGAACAAGAAGAGCCTCCAGTGGAGGAGGCCCAAAAGTACTTTCGAAACGAAGAGACCCCATCATCAGAAGAAGCAGAGACGTCAGAGACTTTGGAAGACACGCAAGAAACCCAAGAGGAAGTCTCGCAAGAAGTCCCGGTCGAAGACGAAACGGAGCAAGCGCAAGAATAAGCGTTAAGAAAACACTTTAATCCTTCTTTTTATTTTGCCAGCTTACTTCCTAGCTACTGATGTTTTTTATAGTTGTACGTTTCGATATTGAAAAAGAAGTGCAATTGTTGCGTGTTGGAATAGCTTTTCACGAAAAATATAGGCAGTACGACTTTGGACCTGGGCATCCCTTTAGAGGCGACCGTTTTGACAATGCTATGAAGCTTTTTAAAGAAAAGGGACTACTAGGTTTGCCTAACGTCAGCATTTTAAAACCTGAAATCGCTATGTTGAAAGATTTGTTGTGGGTTCACGACAAAAGCTACGTTGACTTAATTTTCGACTTTGCAAAAAAGGGTCGACCTTATGACGTTGACACGCCCTTATCGCCCAGCATACTTGAAGCAGCACTGCATATTATGGGTGGAGCGTTGAAAATTGGAAAGTCTCTTTATAGCGGAGAGATCGAACGCGGAGTTTCACTTGGTGGTGGGCTTCATCATGCAGGGAATAACTTCGGTGGTGGATTCTGCATCTTCAACGATGTCGCCATACTGGCCAAGTATCTTCAGGAGAAACATGGGGTTAAACGTGTTTTGATTTTGGATTATGATGTGCACGCTGGAAACGGCACTAGTGACATTTTCTATTCTGACCCTTCGGTGCTGTTTATTTCAGTGCATCAAGACCCGAAAACTCTTTTTCCAGGCACTGGTTTTGTTGGTCAGATTGGTAGGGGTGAGGGCGAGGGGTTTAATGTTAATGTGCCTTTGCCGCCTGGAACTGGTAATGTGACGTATTTCCTTGTGTTAAAGGAGATTTTTGTTCCTCTTGCTAAGGAGTTCAAGCCGGATGTTGTTCTGGCGAATGGTGGGAGTGATCCGCATTTTGCTGACATTCTTGGCAGTTTGGGTTTGACTGTGAAGGGTTTTTTTGACTTGTCGAGGCTTGTTGTGGATGTGGCGGAAGAGGTCTGTGGGGGTAAGGCTGTTCTGTTGGTGGGTAGTGGTTACAATCCTCGAGTTCTGCCTCTCTGTTGGTATGCTCTTGCAGCGGGGGTTGCAGGTGTGGAAAGGATAGAGGTGACCGATCCTTCTGAGCCACCGGTTGAGCCTCCTTGGTGTCATGAGCGTGTTGAGGCCACGGTGAAAGAGTTAAGGCAGATTCTAAAAAAATATTGGAGATGTTTCAGGTAGGCAAAAAATGATGGATATTCAACAGATTCGTGAGAAGTTCCCAGTGACGCAGAGTAAGGTGTTTTTGAATCACTCTGCTTACTCGCCTCTTCCGCAGCCCGTAGTGGATGTGATGAGGAAGTATAATGAGGACCTTTGTCGCTTTGAGATTGACGATTCCGAGTATAGTCTTGGGCAAGAGTTTTTTGCGAAGCTTATAGGTGCTGAAAAAGGTGAGATTGCCTTGGTTCCGAATACTTCTACGGGGCTGAATGTAGTTGCGAACATGCTTGACTATCCGAGAGGGGCTAATGTAGTCACTACGGATTTGGAGTATCCCTCGGTGGTGTATCCTTGGCTTAAAAGGAAGCTTGGCGCGGAGGTGCGGTATGTTAAGAATGTTGACGGGAGGGTTCTTGTTGAGGATGTGGAGAAGGCTGTTGACGACCAGACTGCTGTGGTTACCATTAGCCATGTGGAGTACGTGAACGGTTTTAGACATGACTTAAAGGCGTTGGCTGAGATAGCGCATGAGCATGGGGCCTATCTTGTAGTGGATGCTATTCAGTCGCTGGGTGCTATGCCCGTTGACGTAATGAGAGATAGCGTGGATTTTTTGACGGCGAGCTGTTACAAATGGCTGTTGGGCCCTGCTGGGGCAGGATACTTGTATGTTCCCAAGGAGCTTGTGGAAAGGTTTGAACCGCCCTTTATCGGTTGGGCAAGCGTGAAGCCCGAGGTTTTTGAGACAATTGAGTTTTGGGACATTTGGCAACTACAGCTTTCCAGAACTGCCAGTCGTTTTGAGGTAGGTTGTCCGAGTTTCATAAGTTATGTGGGGGCGGCGGTTGCCATTCAACTTCTCCTAAATGTGGGCATTGAGAATATTCAAAAGCGTGTTTTAGGTCTGACAGAGTTGCTTATGGATTCTGTGAAGAGTTTGGGATTCCGGCTTACCACTCCAGAAGATAGGGAGTGTCGTTCGGGTATAGTTCATTTTCTTGCTGATAGGGCGCAGAAGAGGGCTGAGAGTCTAAGGGAGAAGAGGATTATAGTTTCAGCGCGGTCGAATGGGCTGCGTGTTGCCCCTCACTTCTACAACACCGAAGAAGAAATTGAACGGTTGATTCAAGAACTTAAAACTACGTGAAAATAGCTTATACTAGCTGCCTAGTCTGTGTTTCCCTCAGTTTGGAAACGAAACCGTCTCTATCCTCTGCAAGACTCTTCTTTACCTTTTTCCAAGTAGCTGAACAACTCTTATACTCCACACTAACAATGCCATGAATAACTCTGTCAATCTCTTGCTTGTTCTCTTTAGTGACTTCTATCCCCGCTTTCTCAAAAACCTGTTTAAGATGCCTAAAATAGCAAGTCATAACAAACTTCCCTCAACATGTAAACGAGCTTTCTAAACCTGTAACTTACTAAACTAATTTCGAAAAAGAAACTTAACACACACGGCTCTCATTAATTTTACCTCCAGTCGAGATATAAAACGCTATAGCTCTCTGGATAGCATCTTTACCTTCAGGATTGAAAGGCGTTACCTTGGCCACTTTCATCCCATGGTTCTTTAACCATTGCAGAGCGGTCAATAGAAGAGTTGTTCCGATGTGTTGCCTTCGGTATTTAGGGAGAACGTGAACTCCACCATCAAGAATTCCAACCTTTGACTCTATGTCTAGCCTTGGACTAACACAACCCACCGGCTTGTTTTCTGAATAGGCAATGAAAGGTTGCTCCAAACCTGCTGAGAGATACGGACCTACTCGTCTTTCAGTCACTTCTGGACTCTTTATGAACCCTCCCCACGTGACAACCAAGATATTGCCCACCTCTTCTAGTTGTTCCTTGGAAATGGGCTTTATGACAACCTCCTTGTTCACTAACTTTTCTGGTTGGGGTTCTGTTAGATCCCAGACAATCGTCACCATGCCTTCTCTCTACACCTCAAAGTTTTAGGCTATGGGCTTAAATTCCCATTTCTCCCGTTCCCTCGCTATCTGCTTCATAATCCCTACTGCCTTCTCTTTCGAAATACTCATCATAACCTTGCCAACATGCTTGCAGAATTGTTTTGCGGGTGCACATCGACTCCAATCTGCACAGTCATGAAGCATCACGCGTTTTTTGATATCAAGGGAGAAATGGTAGTTGCGAATTGATGCCTTAACAAGGTCGTCTGAGACTTCTTCAATTCTAACCTCTCTATCGCTGATGCCTTTTGCTCGTTTAATTCTACCTTTATCCATGAACGTACTAAGCAGCTTCTCGAAACTCATCTTCTCAATCTCCTCAGGTATATACGCCGCCAATGTCATACCTCGCTCTTTCATCTTTTTCTTTGCTGCCACCTCAGCCTTCCTGAAGTATTTTTCAATACTCACCTTAGCGTCTCTCTTCTCCTCCGTCAACTCACCAATCATCTCTGTAAATTGAAGACAATTCTTAACAGCATACCCATGATAATGATTATTAAAATAACCAAAAACCTTCTCAGCTTGCCCTTCCGCCTCCTTGATCTTCTCCACCCACGGCTCAAGCTCGCTTGGCTCATAAAGATAATAGTACCAAGGACGCTCCCCACGTCCATGCCACCTCACATAAGCAATGTCCGAAGTGACTTTCACGATAGATGGCAGCAAAGGCTCATCAACAACAGTGTACGCTGCGTCATACTGCTCTAAAAGCCTCCATGTCTCTTCTCTTAGCCACGACTCATGCCGAAACTCAACCGCAAGTCTAAACTCAGACGGAAAAATTGCGAGAAAGCTTTCCAACAAAGCAACATCATATTTCAAGCTTGGAGGTAACTGTGCAAGAAGACAGGCGAGCTTACCGCCAAGTTGTAAGGGCTGCATCAAATCGCAAAACCTTCTTAGCTCGGATCCTACCGATTTAGGGTCAAGCTTGCCTTTATGAGTAATTTGCTTGGGCAGTTTCGCTGCAAAAACAAAATCTGACGGTGTGTACCTGAGCCAGCCCATCACCATACCTTTACTGGGAAAGCGGTAGAAAGTGGAATCGATTTCAGCAGTCTTGAAAACCTTCGAGTAAGCCCTTAGTTTGCTTTCTCCATGCATCTTGTAAAAAGGTCCAACCCAATCCTTATAAGACCACCCAGAAGTGCCGAGAAAAATCTTACGCATTGGCAAACAACCGAGCCTAGAATTTTCTGCCAGTCAACCGCTCATAAGCCTCAACATACTTCCTTGAAGTCTCAAGAACTACATGCTCTGGCAGTCTTGGCGCGGGAGGCTGCCTGTTCCACCCAATTGACGTAAGATAGTCGCGCACATATTGCTTATCAAAGCTCGGCTGGCTTTTTCCAACTTCGTATTTCTCCTTTGCCCAAAACCTAGACGAGTCAGGGGTCAGCAGCTCGTCTATGAGGATGAGCTCGTCGTCGAGGACGCCGAACTCCATCTTTGTATCTGCCACTATAATGCCGTTGACTTCCGCCTTCCGGGAAGCCTTTTCATAAATCTTTAAGCATACGTCTTCAATTTTTCTAACCATATCTCCTCCAATTTTCTTCGCTACCTCTTCATCTGTCATTTCCATGTCGTGCCCCACTTCTGCTTTTGTTGTAGGAGTTAAAATGGGGTTAGGCAGCTTTTCAGCTTTTTTCAATCCCTTAGGCAGGTTTGTTCCGCAGATGGGCTTGCCTTTTCTGTAGTTTTCCCATGCTGAGCCATAGAGATATCCTCTTACGACGAATTCAACTTTTATTGGTTTAGTCTTTTTTACTAGAACTGTTCGCGGGTCAACCACTTCTAGAATGTGGTTTGACACTATGTCTTTTGTTTCGTTGAACCAGTAGGCTGAGAGTCTGCTGAGGGCCTCACCTTTGTAGGGGATGCCATTAGGGAGAACCACGTCGAAGGCGGAGATGCGATCAGTGGAGACAATTAACAGTTTTTTACCTAGGTCGTAAAGGTCTCTAACTTTTCCCTTTTTGAAGGATGAAAGTGGAAGATGTGTGTTGAGGACGACGTCGAAGCTCATTTATTTTAATCCCGCTCTAGCCTTTGAGCTTTAGCCCTTTCTTTGAGTCTTCGCATGTAAGCCTCAACTTTTCTCTGCAAGCTCCTGTCAAAGAGCGCGAGAATCTTTACGGCCGCGAGGGCGGCGTTTTCAGGTCTAGGAACATAAGCCACCGCAACACCTTGAGGTGTTACTGCTGAAGAAAAGAATTTGGCCCACCAAAACTTTTCTGAGTCAGGCGGACAGGCAATGACTGGATACTTTGAGGCGCCAGCCACAACTCCTGATAGAGCATCCGACAAGCCAGCAACTGTTATAAAAACCACGTGCCCGCTTAAATTCTCGTATTTTTCAACTTCTTCTAACAGTATTTTGGGAGTTTTGTGAGCAGACGCGATTACGTGTTCGCATTTTAAACCAAAACCTTCTTCTTGCAGGAATTTGTTGATGCGAGAGGCAAACTCGTAATCTCTCTTCGAACCCATAAAAACAACGACTTTTCCTTGTGGCATAGTTCATATATTACACAAAAAACGATTTAAAGCTTAATGGTAGACCTTTTTCGCTTCCGTCAAGAAAGCGCACACTTGACGACTACCACTATACCCTCGATACATTGATAAAACTGACGATTCACTGAATCGAAATCCGCAATCACGACAGATAAATGCGCGTGCACATTGTCAATCGGTGGTAAAGCCCACCCTGCGCTTGAATAAGAATTCTACTAACTGATACTGTTAAGTTTGTTGACCTAGAAAGCAAAAAAGGGAAAGAATGCGGGAGATGTCTCCTTTTCTGATGGGTTAAAGCTTAATTATGAAGGCATCCTTTATTTTCGGTTAAGATGTGATAACTTTGAGTGCAGACGAAAAGTTTGATGAACTCAAAAAGGGAATGTTCGACAAGTTCTTCGAGAAAAACCCTCACTTCGCAAGCTACTTAGGCCTTCACGATCCCTATGATTATCTGCTTCCAAAAGGCGATACCGCGCACGTCCTTGGAAACCTGAAGATGCTTGAAGAATCTGTTAAACGCATGAAAGAAGCAATAGACTTCAACGCGTTAACTGATGCTAATAGGATAGACTGGCAAGTATTAGAAAAAGCTCTCGAAATGAACAAATTCGAAGTTTACAAACAACGCATGCACGAACTAAACCCCGATGCTTTCGGGGAAGTCGGCGGAATATTCTTTGCAATGGTCACCAGAGACTATGCGCCATTAGAGAAACGAATAGACGCAATCACTGCAAGACTTCAAAAACTCCCCCAATATTTAGGGGAGTTTCGGTCAAGGTTCGAAAATTCAAAACCCGTGAAGCTATGGACTGAAGTCGCCATCGAATCAGCCCAGCAAATTCCCGGTCTATTCCAATTTATAGTCGCATCGACAAAGGGCAAGGTTTCTGAGGAACTTCACGGAAGACTAGTAAAAGCCTCAATGGACTTGAAGCAGCCACTTCAAAAGCATATGCAGTGGCTTCAAGGTCTAAAGACAAAGACGACTGAAAACTGGGCTTTAGGCAAGGAAAAGTTTGAGAAGCTAGTTCAGCTACGCGATTTAGGAATGACCTCGGAAGAAATCTGCCAACTCGGCGTCAGATATCTCAAAGAGTTGAAGGAGGAGAGAGCGCGCATTGCAGCACAGATTGCACCCGGTAAAAGTGTCAAGGAAGTCATGAAAACGATTGAAGGTAACGCTCCAAAAACCTTCGAAGAAGCCTTAAGAGCGACAAGAAAGGCGATGGAAGAGGCAAAAGAATTCATAATCGAAAACAACATTGCCACCGTTTATGAAGAAGACAAGTTGATAATTGAGGAAACTCCAGCATTCTTGGCGCCCCTCATCCCTTTTGCAGCTATGATGATGCCATCAAGATTTGACAAGCCCATGATAGGGGTCTACATAGTCACTTGCCCCAAAGACATAGCAAACATCGGCAACCATTTAAACTACGCAAGCATCCGAAACACGGCCGTTCACGAAGCTTTTCCGGGGCACTTCCTTCAAGGTACAGCCTCAAACAGAAGTTCTCTTATACACATCCTTGCCAATGGAACAGAGACAATTGAAGGTTGGGCACATTATTGTGAGCAAATGATGATGGAACACGGATACGTAACAAGCTTGGAGTCCAAGATTATGCAAATCAATGATGTGATCTGGCGTGCCGTAAGGATAATTGTAGACGTTAAACTGTCACGTGGTGAGATGAGCTTCGATGAAGCTGTCGACATGTTGATAAAAGAGGCTGGAATGTCAAAGGAAGGTGCTGTTGCAGAGGTACGTCGCTATACACAAACGCCAGGCTATGCTCTCTCATACCTCCTAGGCAAACATTTGATACTACAGTTGCTAGAGGAAGTAAAGCAGAAAACGGGCGAAAAATACAACGAGAGATTCTTCCACGACACCATCACAGCAAACGGGTACTTGCCAATTTCGATGCTAAGAAAAGTGTTCGCCAAAAAAATAGCGGAACTTAAGGCTTAGTCAAACCTTCTAAGAGATGCTTCATGCGCAATTAAGCGCTGATCCTCCCCTATTTTTTCTATAATTCTCTCAACCAGTTCCGGGTCAGTAGCCAATCTGCCCACTGTATGAAGCCTTCCGTTTGTATTGGTGGCTATAAGTTCAGTTACTGCAAAGCCGTACGTTTCTCGACCGTACATGTGGGGGTTTGTGTTGATTACTATCGTGTGGATTCCTTCTTTTCTTATCATCTTGGAAACGGACAAAGCATCGTGAATGGCAAGGCCTTCGTATTCTCGAACTATTATGCGCTTTTCTTCTATGGACCGAACTTCACCAGTCTCTAAGCTTCTCACCAAGGGCACGTTGGCGCTTCCATCAGTGATAACGATCATTGCAGGTATTGTGGAAGGGGAGCGCCTTTTCGATTCTTTCAGAACTTCCCAAGCTTTTAGCATTCCAGCAGCAAGAGGCGTGTATCCACTGATTTTCAGTCCTAAAAGCTTGTTAGCCACAACTCTCAGGTTTGTGATGGGATGTTGAGCCACAACAGCTCCCGTATCTTTCAATGCCACAATTCCAACGCGATCTCTATAGCGGTAAGCATCTCCATGCAACTTTAGTATGGCTTTCTTCACAGCGTCGATGCTAAGCATCATGGAGCCACTCAAGTCTAGAACAAAAATTATCGTCATAGGTGCTTTGTAACGCCTTAGCTTTTCACGAATATCTTGAAGGCTTATATCGAGGGCGGTTTCGAGTCTTTTCTTTTTGTGTTTTTGTTTTCTTGCCGCCGCTCGGATGGTGGCTGGAAGATGTATATCTCGGGGTTTGCCGTGGGGCAATCTCCATCCACTAGTTCTGCCTCGACCGAGCGTCGTTGTAGCTTCTGCTCTTTTGCCTGCCAAACTACTTGTAGCCTTACGTGTTTTCCTTACTTTGAAAGATAGTTTTGAAAGGACGCCTGAATCCTTCGTTGAACCTTTGAAGATTTTAAAAAGAGAAAATCCTTTTTTTAGTTTAGGAGTTTTTGCTGCATGGCTGACTGATGGTATTCCCTTCATTTTCTTCAGAAAAACCTGTTTTCCTTCGTCTTTGTCATCCGCTTTGAGGGGTTTGTCGCTTTTTGCTACGGCTTTCACGCTTGGAATGTCTTTGACCTGTTTTTTAAATCTCCGCCCAAAAGCAAATATTACTTGGCCAAACAGTCTATTTATAGTAGCAAAAAATCGCGATAACCTTTTCCAAGCTTCGAATAACCCTTTGTTCTTTTCTAAGAATTCTTCAAGCTTCTTGCTCACATCGCCTTTGATGAAGACAATAGCGCGTCCCTCTTTCCTCTTCTTTTTCTTTCCCCCCGCGCCGCCTTCCTTTTGGGTTTTTTCTTCGGTTTTCGATGGCTTATAGCCCACGGCTTTTGCTGTGGTGAGGAGTGCTTGTTTGATTTCTTCTGGTGTTGCGGGTTCGAGGAATCCACCTTCTCTTGTACGATGGCTTAAGGCAAGTTCTGAGGCGATGAGAATGTCCTCTAATGAGACTTCCTTTCTACCTTCAAAAGCGGCAAGGGTAGTGGCTGCCTTGCTGATAACTATGTCAGGTCTTAAACCGTCAACCTTCAAATCTAAACAAGTCTTGCATACTGCTTCGAGGAGTTTTTCAGGTATCACAACGTCAGGAAGCATCTTTCGTGCTTGCGCAATTCTATTTTTCAATTCGTCTTGCACGGGTTCATATTTTCCAATAAAGAATTCTGGGTCTGCTTCGAACTCCAAGTTTCGCCTCACAACCTCCATTCTTCCTTCAACTGACGCTATTCTTTTGACAGTAACGGATAGTGGAAAACGGTCTAGGAGTTGAGGGCGGAGTTGCCCTTCTTCGGGGTTCATTGTTCCTATGAAAATGAAGCGTGAAGGGTGGCTTACCGAGATTCCTTCTCTTTCAACGACGTTCCATCCTGTTGCGGCAGCGTCGAGCAAATCGTCTGCGATGTGGTCGGGTAAGAGGTTGATTTCGTCCACGTAGAGTATGTTCTGGTTTGCTTCTGCCAAAATGCCGGGTTCCAAAGCTTCTACGCCATGTTTTATGGCTTTTTCAATGTCTAAGCTTCCAACCACGCGGTCTTCTGTTGCGCCCAGAGGAAGATCAACTACCCTCATCTCTCTTTCCTCTATCTGGAATTTTCCGTTTTTTTGATAGGTTGCACTGCATTTCTTGCACATGTTAGACGGGTCAGAGGGGTTGCAATTGAAAGTGCAGCCTTTCGCCACTTGTATTTTTGGCAAAACGTCCCTTAAGGCTCGAACAGCAGTGGTTTTGCCAGAGCCTTTCGGTCCTCGAATCAGCAGTCCGCCGATATTCGGGTTGACCGCGTTGATTATCATGGCAAGTTTCAGCTTATCCAGTTCAACTATGGCTGTGAAGGGAAACAGAACTCTACGTTGCAACTGTTTTCTCCGATTAATTTAAGGAATGTGGAATGATATAAGCTGTAACCTAACCTGCAATCTTGCAACTCTCAAGACAGCTTTTTGTATATCTTGCTGCAAGGGCCTGAGATTAGACTTAAATTAAGTCATGTAGAAATAAGAAAGGCGAGGACTCGAAAGTGGAGGATTTACAATTTCTAATTGACCACGGTTTATCACGAGGCGCTGACTTCGTAGAGGTAAGATACCAAAAGCGATCAAGAACGATGGCAAATGTCAAGAAAGGCGAGTTAGATAGTGCTACTTCAGGTGTTTTGGAAGGTTATGGGATTAGAGCGTTGAAAAATGGGAGTTGGGGATTCGCTGTTACAAGCTTGCTTGACCGAGCGACCCTTCTTCATAAGGTTGAAGAAGCTGTGAGACTAGCCGTAAGCTCAGCACCCGCAAAGACTACAAAGAGCGAACTCGCCACCGCTAAGGCAACAAAAATAAAAGCAGTGTCAGAAGTAAAAGATGACCCAAAAGATCATTCTCTTGAAGAGAAAATCAAACTTGCACTTGAACTCGACAAGTTTATAACAGGATATTCAAACGAGATAGCTTCAACATCAGTCAGGTACGATGAGAATTTGGTAGAAAAACGCTACATAAATTCTGAAGGTTCTGATTGTTACCTTTTCGATGTTAAACCCGAGCTTTTTATGATGGTGATTGCCAAAAAAGGCGACGTCATGACTGAAGTCTTCGAAGGAGTTTGCCGTACAGGAGGATGGGAGATCTTTAAGACAAAAGACCCTCAGGCAATGGCTAAGAGGGCATGCGAAAGAGCTGTAAGATTGCTTTCAGCAAAAGTTGTACCCTCTGGTACACATGTGGCTATTTTAGATCCTGAACTTGTAGGCTTGTTGAGTCACGAAGCTATAGGGCATACTGTTGAAGCAGATCTGGTTATCTCTGGCACCGCAGCAACTGGAAAGATTGGAGAAAAGGTGGCAAGTGACATGGTAACATTGGTTGACGATGGCACGATTCCTTGGTGTGCGGGTTGGGTTCCCTTCGATGACGAGGGAGTAGAAGGGAAAAAGACGGTAGTTATAGAGAAAGGCGTTTTGAAAAGCTATTTACACAGCCGAGAAACTGCTGCCAAATTCAACGTGGAGCCAACAGGTAATAGCCGGGCATGGAATTACCGTGATATACCTCTGATTAGAATGAGGGCAACGTATATTGAAGCGGGAGATTGGGATAGAGAAGAAATAATTCAAGACACAAAGGACGGACTTGTTCTATTCGGTTCTGGCAGTGGGCAAGCTGACAGCAACGCTGAGTTTATGTTTGGCGTTCAAGAAGCCTGCAAAATACACAACGGAGAGATTGGAGAATCTTTCAGAGGAGTAACTATTTCTGGCAGTGCTTATGCTGTGCTGAAAAGTGTAGATGCATTGGGCAAAGATTTCAGCCTTGAGTTGGGAAGAGGTTACTGTGGAAAGATGCAGATAGCTAAAGTGGACGCTGGAGGTCCAACTGTACGCTGCAAAATGCTTTTCGGCGGAGTGTGATGAAAATGGAAGTCTCAATAATTGCAGAAAAAGCTGTTCGATACGCACGAAAACTTGGGGCTGACGCTGCTGAAGCATACGTGCTAAAACAGAAAAGCATCATGGTCCATGTTGAACAGGGCACTATCTCCAATGAATCTGTCCAAGAAATTGGCGGAGTCGGGATTAGAATAATAAGAGATAATGCATGTGGCTTCTCGCATATCGACAAGCTGGCAGAAAAGAAAGTCAAGCAAATAGTTGAAAACGCCTACCACATAGCTAAAGCCAGTATTCCTGACCCCAACAATATCCTACCACATCCGAAACCTTTCCTAAAAACTGAAGGAATCTACGACAAGAGAATTGTGGATTTTCAAGTTGAAAACGTTGTGGAAATGACGAAAAACATGCTTGATGCAGCATTGAATTATGATCAACGAGTGAGAGCTGATATGGGTGGAATGGAAATTCGAGTCGAAGAGGAGGCTTTGGCAAATACTGAGGGCGTAAATGTGGTTGAAGAAGGAACATTTATGGGAGTCTTTATATGGGGTCTAGCAAGAGAAAATGGTGAAGTCACATCTATCGCAGGAGAAGAGGGTTACTCACGCCAACTAGATCTAAACGTTGAGGAGATCGGAACAACTTTTGCTGAAAAAGCAGTGAAGCAGTTTGGAGCCAAAAAAATAGATTCCTTCGAAGGCACCGTTATTTTAGATTTCGCTCCAGCGGCAGAACTGATAGGCGGGACCTTAGCCTTCGGCGTCAGAAGCGATAACGTCCAACGAAATGCAAGTCCTCTTAAAGGAAAGATTGGAAGCGAACTGGCGGTTCCACAACTGAATGTGATCGACGATGGCCTACTGGAAGGAGGGATGATGACCAAGACTTTTGACGATGAGGGTAATCCAAGAAAGAGAACGTCGATTCTGGAGAAAGGAGTTTTGAAGAACTTCCTCTTTAACACCTACACCTCAAAGAAAGAAGGAACAGAAAGCACGGGCAACGCTTCAAGAAGGCGACTAGGTTTATTCTTTGTTCCATCGTTACCATTCGAATCTCCTCCACAATTGATTCCCAGCAACCTTATCATAAAATCAAGCGACCGGACAAAAGAGCAGCTCATCGAAGAGGTTGATAAAGGAGTCCTTGTAGGGCGCTTCTCAGGCAATACAGAGCTCAGTAACGGTAACTTCTCTGGCAGCGTTAAGCAAGGTTTCTTGATTGAAAATGGAGAAATAAAGCATCCTCTTATTGGAACTATGATTTCAGGCAACTCATACGAACTTATGAAGAACATCTCTGGCATAAGCAGAGAGTTCAAAATCCTCGAGTCACGGGGAATACCATCCGTTCAAAGCCCCATAATAAGAGCCGAAAAAATGAAAATAACCGGAAAAACCTAGGACATAGTCCAGCATCCTTACGCCCCGATTTTTAACGCGACAAATTCCAAACACAAACTACAAGGCATCAAGAATATACAATAAGGAACAATGACATATCAATCTAAGAACACTCGAATATAATGACAATAGGGCGGTGAAACCAGATTGACGAACCCGCAAGATTCCAAATATCTCAAAGGGAAAAAAGAGAAATGGAAAAAAAAGACAGTAGAAAAAACTCTAACGCGTCTTCCAGAAAGAAAGAACAAGTTTCAGACCAGCTCAAACATTACCGTTGAAAGACTCTATACTCCCCTTGAAACAAAAGACTTGGACTACATTCAAGATTTAGGCTTTCCAGGCGAATATCCTTACACTCGCGGCGTCTATCCAACAATGTATCGTGCTCGATTTTGGACTATGCGGCAATACGCAGGCTTTGGGACAGCAGAGCAGACAAATCAGCGTTTTAGATACTTGCTTCATCAGGGCCAGACTGGCTTAAGCGTGGCTTTTGACTTTCCTACACAGATTGGATTGGACTGTGACTATCCTCTGGCGCTGGGTGAAGTTGGAAAAGTAGGGGTAAGCGTTGGCACATTGAAGGAAATGGAGCTTTTGTTTGAAGAGATATCTCTAGATAAAGTATCGACGAGCATGACGATAAACGCGCCCGCCGCAGTGCTTCTGGCCATGTACGTCGCCATAGCACAAAAACAAGGAATCTCCCCGTCGACCCTAGGTGGCACCGTTCAAAACGATGTTCTCAAAGAATACGTGGCTCGTGGCATGTACATTTACCCTCTTAAACCAAGCATGAAACTTGTTACGGACATTTTCGAATACTGTAGCAAGAACATGCCCCGCTGGAACACGATAAGCATAAGTGGTTACCACATTCGCGAGGCAGGCGCAACAGCGGTTCAGGAAGTTGCCTTCACTCTTGCTAATGGCATCGCTTACGTGCAAGCGGCAATTGACCGTGGCTTGAACGTAGACAACTTTGCCAGAAGACTCTCCTTCTTTTTTGCATGTCACAACAATTTTCTTGAAGAAATCGCCAAATTTCGAGCTGCCCGGCGATTATGGGCGCGTATAATGCGAGAAAGATTTGAAGCTGGAAAGCCTTCATCTTGGCAATTACGCTTCCACACACAGACCAGCGGCGTGGCGTTAACTGCACAGCAACCCCACAACAACATCGTTCGCGTTGCACTTCAAGCCCTTGCAGCAGTGCTCGGCGGAACACAAAGCTTACACACCAACAGTTTCGACGAAGCATACGCATTACCAAGTCAAAAGGCTGTAACTGTCGCTCTGCGCACACAGCAAATTATTGCCTGCGAAAGTGGTGTTGCTGACACTGTTGATCCAACAGCTGGAAGCTATTGCATTGAGGCTTTAACCACTCAGATTGAGGAAGATGCTATGCGCTACATTGAGGAAATCGACCGACAGGGAGGCGCAGTGAATGCCATAGAGAAAGGTTACATGCAGCGTGAAATTATAGAAAGCGCCTACAAATACCAGAGAGAAGTTGAGAAAAAAGACCGCACAATTGTTGGTTTAAACGAATTCATAACTGAAGAGGAAGTGCCTATCAAGATTTTGCGGGTTGACCCTGCTATTGAAATGAAAGTAGTTGAACGGTTGAGCCGCGTGAAAAAGGAAAGAAACAACCGAAAAGTCAGGGACGCTCTTGAAATTTTGCGTCATTTGGCTGAAGAGGAAACAGAAAACCTTGTGCCACCTATCTTAGAGGCTGTCAAAGAATATGCTACAGTAGGCGAAATATGCGACGTTCTACGGGAAGTTTATGGCGAATACAAGCCATTAACTATCTTTTAGTCAACCGATAAGCTATGAAGAGAGCGCAGAAGGGAAATTAAAGGAAAGAACCGCTACGAACGTACATACGGCGTTAGTTGAAGAAGCGAAAGTCCAACAGAGAAATTTTTCCTACAACGTTGGATGCTAATGGGAAAAATATTCAATTGAGTTCCTAGAAAACAGAGAGCGCTTCAATCTAAATGGCCAACTGTTTGCTAGTCATTTAGTGAGAACCGATAAAAAAAAGAAGAGTTTAGAGAGTTTGAAGTGCTTCGTCTGTCCGTGTCAAGGCTTTTTCAATGTTAGGAATAGAGTTGGCAAATGAGAATCGCATGTAGCCTTCACCATACTCGCCGAAAGCCGTGCCTGACAACGTAGCCACGCCTGCCTTATTAAGCAGAAAGTCCGGTAGTTTTCGGCTGTCCAAGTTTACTCCTTTCACGTTTGGGAAGACGTAGAACGTAGCTTGAGGTTTATTGCAGGTTATGCCCTCTATTCTGTTTAAGCCAGATACTATGACTTCGCGTCTTCCCTTTAACTCTTCCACCATCCTTTCCACCTCATCTTGAGGGCCACGTAAAGCTTCGACGCCCGCCATCTGTGAGAAGGCACAAGTGCAAGAGTTAGAGTTTATCATGAGCTGCGTGATTTTTTCCGCCAAGTTCTTTGGCATAACTCCGTAACCCAGTCGCCACCCAGTCATAGCGTATGTTTTTGAGAACCCGTCTATTATCACTGTTTTGTCTTTTATTCCTGGAAGCGAAGCAATGCTTCTATGCTCACCTTCGTAAATCATCCGACTGTACACTTCATCTGAAACTATAATCAAATCGTCTCTGTCTTTGACTTTGTCAGCGATAGCTTCCAAGTTCTCTTTTATTAACACGCCGCCTGTGGGGTTTTCTGGGAAGTTAAGAATAATCATCTTGGTTTTGTCTGAGATTTTTTCCACTGTGTCCACGGTGTCTAGTGCAAAATCGTTTTCTTCTTTCAGTGGCATGGGCACTGGTTTTGCGCCGAGGAATTTTATCAGAGATTCATATATCGGGAATCCCGGGTTTGGATACATCACTTCGTCACCCATTTCGACGCAAGCCAGTATGCTGAAGAATATTATTGGCTTGGCGCCAGGTGTCACAACAACTTCTTCAGGGTTTACTGTGATGTTTCTTGTTTCTGAGATGTGTTCTGCTATGGCTTCTCTCAGTTCAGGAATTCCAGCAGCAGGAACATAATGCGTATAGCCGGAGTTCATGGCTTTTGTTGCTGCGTCTCTGATATTTTTAGGTGTATCAAAGTCTGGCTCACCAATTTCGAGGTGGATTATTTCGCGACCTTGTTTTTCTAGGGCTTTAGCTTTTGCAAGAACCTCAAATGCGGTTTCTGTGCCTAGATCTTGCATTCTCCTCGCAAATATTGAAGACATTCCCGTTCTCTCTCCAGAGAAGACTACTAAAAGCAATAAACTATTTAACGTTTACATTTGGCAAGATGCTACGCTGATTTTGTGGGCGTTCCGCTTAATGCGCGAGCACCGCGCAGGGTTCTCTAAAGTTTAGGTTCTCTGGACTTTCTGAATAGGGCGTGCCACTCGTCTTGTTTAGTAAGGACTCTGAGGGCTTCGGCGTATATCTTTACTTTTAGGGTCTCAGCGTTTTCTACTGGTCCCTCTTTTGAGTATTTTCGGCCGGTATTCTCAAGTTGCTTGAGCATCATCAGAGCCAATTTTTCGAGGGTTGCCGGTGAGACGCCAAAGAAACGGTGTTGCAGCTGGAAAGCGATGAAGATTCCTCTTAGATTCACAATCTGCATCTGTATAAAGAATCTCTTAACATCCTTTGGTATACGATCGCAGTTTACTATGAAGAAAGCCGCTACAGGGCTGTAAAATTTCTGTAAGATGCCGTGTTCCTCGGGCTCAACTCTTTCCAAGTAAATAAGTTGAGCCTTCATCAGCAGCTTGAGGTGATAGCCAATCGCGGCTCTTGTCAGACCGAGTTCGTCGGAGAGTTGAGCCTCTGTCATAGGATGTTCGCACAGTAACTGTAAAATTTCCGTTCGCGTGAAGTCGGCGAGTAATCGGATCTTGTCGGGGGCATCTACGATGCAAACGCTCATTTTGAGGGGTTTAGACGTGCTCTGTTTTCCTCCATTATCGTTTTCATACACTTATGAAATTACATGATATTTATTCTTTAAAAATATTCACCGATATTAGATATTTAAATGATGGCAACGTTTGCGCCTGTGTCTGAACAACCAATTCGGTTGCAACCTTTAACATCTAGCTTTGGCTTTATCTTTTATTCGTGCCGTGTTTATCTAGAAAAGTTGCTGTTAGAAGAAAGCTCATCAAAAAACATCAACTTAAGGCGATTAGGCACTTTTGTTTGCTACAAGTCGTACATGTTGTCCCCACATTTGTGGGCCCAAAATTTGGGTGACTTGAAGGCGATTTGGTCGGTAGAAAGGTTAAATGGCGCTCAGTAGAAGAACTATGGCTACTGTGACTATTCCAGCGGCAACCGTCTGGGCGCCGTATAACAAAATGTTCGCCTTCGCGATTCTCCCCAGATAAAGGCCTAAAGAAAACAATGTGATTAAGGTGAGAATGACCGAGACCATGTAAGCTTCCCAGATGAGAAATGTTCCAGTCAACGCGAGAATGAAGGGGACAAGAGAAATCACCCCCGTCAAAATAGGTGATGAACCATCAATAAATGCGGCATACACAGAAACAAAGTTAGAAGCATCATTGTGTATTGAGCCGCTGAGATCGGTGAGCATGGCAGCCTCGAGCGTTTTAAGCTGTCTCTGTCTCTCAGCTTTTTCGGTCATGTAGGCGCCGAAAAGGCCGGATATCCCCATAGCTAGACATGCCCCTAACCCTGCGGTGACGATTATTTCAGGCTTTGTGACTCCCACGCTCCAAGAGCCTATAATAATGCCCAGCATGGTCATTGAGCCGTCAAAACCGTTCTTGATAAAGTATCTTCTGGCAATAGGGGTCATTTGCGTAATCTGTAGATACTGTCTAGTTCTCCGGAAGAAAGTTTTAACGCGTTCTATCATGCGTCAACCACGTTGAGAAGACGGTGCTTTCATCTTCCGCACTCATTTGCATTATAGCAGTACGTTTAGCTTAATATAAATTTTCACATGTCTCTAATCGCAGGTTCGCGCGCATTTCAATTTGATAGGATTCCATTCCTAAATATTTGTCAGAAACGCGCGCGCAGATCATACGCACGTGTATTGCGCATACCACTTCATTGTCACACTGAGACGACTAACATTTCTGTGATGACCCTGCGGATTTGCGGAATAAAATATCCCTCTCTCTTGCGAAGGATTTCACCTAAAACAATCAGTTGCATGCATGCATTACGAAACGTATGCACCCTAAACTATGAAGTATTTGGGGCAAAGGGAAGATTTCTCGACCCAAAAGGAAACCTGAATGTCCTTCACGCCTGGTATTCGTGCGATTTCATGGGTCATGTGCATCAGATGCTCAAAATCCATTGCCACTCCGATAGCTAACAAGTCATGATCCCCGACAGTTTTTGTGGCTAGAATTATGTTTGGCATTGAAATCAGTTTGTCCAGAATCAGTGATGAATCGACTGGATTAGCCTCGTTTCCTAATATATGTAGGGATAATGCATCAATAAGAAATGCAGCCATACAATGATACCCAACTTTCTTCGGATTGATTACTACTGTGGATCCTCGAATTACACCTTTCTCTTGTAGTTTTTGATACCTGTTTATCACCGTGTCAGGAGATATTTTGAGTTCCTCAGCAATTTTTCGGAAAGACATGCGAGCATTCTTCGTCAGTTTCTCGATTATGTGTAGGTCAATTTCATCCATCATAATCACTACTTTCTGAGATGTTTAAATTCGAAATTTTCAGGGCATAGTAATATTTCGTCAACCCAGATGCTAGTAGTTACATTTCTAACCAGAGGGTGCCCCTTTATTAGATCCTTTATTTGGCTGAGCTTGCCAATGTTCTTAAGAACTGCGATGCAAAAGATGTCTTCTCTGCCTATAGAAGTAGTGAAGAAGACAATTTCCGGGATAGTTTGGATTAGTTCAACAACTTCGTTGAGACGTGGATAGCTTACGTCTACACCTATGCTCGCAACGCAGTCATATCCGAAGCTTTTGGGATTCAATAGTATGGTTGTTCCCCTGATAATTCCCGCTTCTTTCATTTTTCTAAATCTCTTGCTTATCGTATCAGTTGAGACACTGCAATTCTTTGCGATGTCAACGAAATTATGACGCGCGTCTCTCTGAAGAGCCCTAAGAATATTTACATCAATCTCATCAACTTGTGTCCCACGAGTCATGAAAATATCCCTTTTTCAGAAAGGTTGCGCTTAGAGCTTATAAATTATACTATTCTTGACGAAAAATCTTACGGTGTCGAGTGCAACGCCTATGGCTGAGGGTTGCCCCACACTTCCGCCACTTTATGCCTCTAATATCTTAATATGTCGAGAATCGTGCTTCTCTTTCAGACAAAAGGAATAAATATCAGGCAAATATTCTTAGAATGTGTGATGTTGGTTGCAGATAACAGAAATCATCAAGGAGATTGAAGACAGAAGGAAAACAGGAGAGTTGAGCAGGAAAAGGGTTGCTTGTGCTCACTGTGGAACCACGTGGGTTGAGCTAGTTGGATTGATCGTTGGACAAAAAGAGGGGGTCGAGGATCTTTGTCTTCGAATTGGTATGGAATCCGATAATTGTCAAACTTGTAGATACAGACCTCTGGAATGTCGAGAATGTGGCTCAAAAGATGTCTATGAAATAATGTCTGCTGAGGGAGCTTGTGAAGAAGTGCCACTAAGCTTCAAGGGCATAAAAAAAGTTACCAGAAACTCAGATGCCAAGACTTCATGAAAAACCTCACTCTGGTGACATGGAGAGTAGATGATTGACCTGCCGGGAGTTATGAAGTTTGATGGAAAATGTTTCTGAACACAGTAAAGTCGACAAGATTATTGAAGGTTATTCTCGTGAAAAGTCAGCATTGATTGCTGTATTGCAAGAGATTGAAAATTCGTATGGTTATCTTCCGGCTTGGACGTTGAGACAAGTATCCGAGAAACTTGAAGTTCCTCTGATCCAAGTCTACGGCGTCGCTTCCTTCTACGATGCATTTCACCTGACACCCCGTGGCAAATACCTCATTCGTGTTTGTCTTGGAACGGCATGCTACTTGAGAGGCTCAACTCGGGTTCTTGAGGCTTTAGAAAGAGAGTTGAACATAAAAGATGGCGAGACAACGCCTGACCTAGAGTTTAGTATTCAATCAGTCCGGTGTCTTGGTGCATGCGCGTTAGCGCCCGTTATGATCATTGATGAGCGCTACTTCGACAAGATGACCCCGACGAAAATCAATAGTGTGTTGAAACGGGTACAGGAAAAAAATGAAAACAGTTAGAACTCACCAAGAGCTTGTAGCTCTGCGAAACTCTTTGCTGGAAAACAGAGATCCGAATAAGCCTTGTGTAAGAGTATGCGTCAGTACGGGGTGCCGAGCACGTGGTAGCTTAGATGTTCTCGAGGCTTTTCGGGACGAGGCCATGAAGCAAGGCTCTGGGATCGATGTGGATGTCAAGCAAACAGGGTGTCATGGCTTCTGCGAAAGAGGTCCTGTGGTTGTAATAGGGCCCAAAGAAATTTTCTACCAAGGAGTAAAGCCAAGTGATGTTCCTGAAGTCGTTTCGAAAACACTGCACAACGGGGAGGTCGTTGACAGGCTTTTGTATGTAAATCCTGCAACGCACCAAAAAGTTCTTTGTGAAACTGAAGTGCCTTTCTACAAAATGCAGACAAGACGAATTCTTGCTAACAACGGACGAATTGACCCCACAAACATACTTGATTACATCGCTGTTGGAGGTTATCAGGCTCTCGCGAAAGCTATTACAGCAATGTCTTGTGGGAAAATTATTGATACTGTCGAAAAATCTGGGTTACGCGGTCTCGGCGGCGGAGGTTTCCCCACTGGACGAAAATGGAGATCGTGCCGAGAAGCTGAGGGGGACATTAAATTCGTGATCGGAAATGGTGATGAAGGTGATCCTGGAGCCTTCAGTGACAGAAGCCTCATGGAAGCGAATCCCCACAGCATTCTGGAAGGCATGATCATAGGAGCCTACGCCATAGGAGCGAATCAAGGTTACCTTTATGTTCGTACCGAGTATCCCCTAGCATTGAAGCACCTTCAGATAGCAATAGACCAAGCAAAAGAATACGGGTTTTTGGGAAACAGCATATTTGGTTCTAGGTTCGACCTAGTCATCAAGATAATCCGCGGTGGGGGCGCATTCGTATGTGGCGAATCTTCTGCATTAGTCGCTTCCATAGAAGGCAAAGTGGGTGAGCCAAGAGCAAAATACATCCATACAGTTGAGCGGGGTTTATGGAGCAAACCGACTAATCTGAATAACGTTAAGACATGGGCCTGCGTCCCTTTAATTATCAATAATGGCGCGGATTGGTATGCAAAAATAGGAACCGAGAAATGTAAAGGAACAGCAATCTTCTCTCTCGTTGGAAAAGTAAACAACACAGGCCTCATTGAAGTGCCAATGGGAACCCCACTTAAGCAGATCATTTACGATATAGGTGGAGGGATACTTGAAGGCAAGAAGTTTAAAGCTGTTCAAACAGGTGGCCCTTCCGGTGGATGTATACCTGAAGAACTGCTCGACCTCCCAGTAGATTTTGACAAGTTAACCGAAGCTGGCTCAATGATGGGATCTGGCGGTATGATCGTTATGGATGAAGCCACATGTATGGTTGACGTGGCGCGGTATTTCCTCGACTTCTTACAGTACGAATCTTGCGGCAAATGTGTTCCCTGCCGCGAAGGAGTCAAAAGGATGCTTGAGATCGTAACCGACATAACCGCAGGTCGTGCCAAGAAAGAAAATTTGGAACTTCTTCAAGAGTTGGCAGAGATGGTTAAGGATTTTTCTCTTTGTGGTCTTGGTCGAACATCTCCAAACACTGTCCTGTCAACTTTGAAATATTTCCAAGATGAATATCAAACTCACGTGAAAGACAAAAAGTGCACTGCAGGCATTTGCAAAGACCTTATTGAGTATTTCATTCTTGAAGACAAATGCACAGGATGTGGTGCCTGTTTGAAACTCTGTCCTCAACAGGCCATACAAGGCGAACCAAAGAATCCCTACACCATAGACCCCAGCAAATGCATTAGATGTGGCATCTGCCGAGATGCTTGCCCATTTGAAGCGATAATGGTGAAGTAGGAAGTAATTAGATGGTAACCCTCACAATTGACGGAGTAAAAGTTCAAGCAGAAGAAGGTTCCACTATACTTGAAGTCGCTAGATTCTACGGGTTCAACATCCCAACCTTATGCTACCACGATGAGTTGACTCCCTACGGCGCCTGTCGTTTATGTATGGTAGAGGTTGACGACGGAAGAAGAACGAGACTAGTGACCTCTTGCCTATACCCTGCTAAGGAAGGAATAAGAGTAAAAACGCACTCGCAGAGAGTGATAAAGGGGCGGAAGCTAATATTAGAATTGTTAATTGCCAGATGCCCCAACTCAAAGACCCTGCAAGACTTAGCCTCCAAGATAGGATTGGAGCAAGTCAGATTCAAGATGGAAAGCAAAGACTGCATCCTATGCGGGTTATGCGTAAGGATGTGCGCTGAACAGATGGGAAGCGGAGCAATAGGTTTTGTGGGCAGAGGGCAAAAAAGAGAAGTAGTTACCCCCTTCCGTATGTCCAGCGAAATATGCCGTAACTGCGGAGCCTGCATGTATATTTGCCCTGTAGTAGAACTGCAGTGCCGAGGCGTAAAATCTCCAGGAGAACTCTGCAACTCCTGTCTTGTCATAACCCCGCAATGTGTAGAAAAGTATGACCAAGTCATGTGTACTCTAGACTCATGTGGAGCCTGTGTACAAAAGGAGGAAAAATAGTATGACCTTTTCAAAACCAAATAGAAGCCCAGCAACTCTAACTAAAAATAGAACCGATCCATGTCCCGTCAGCGGGCTTTGCGTCACTTGCATAGATGGATGCCCAGGCCCATGCGAAGTTGCCAAATCCGCCATAAGAGGTAGCGAAGTCATTTACCCAGCGCCTTTCGGCATAATAACCACTGGATCCCAAAAGAACTATCCCGTAAACCTTTCGCACTTCAACATCATGGGAACAACCGTAGGAGCCATTGGCATTGAAGCCGACAGTGACAAAGCCATATTTCCCAACGTTGACCTGGAAACCAAAATAGGTCAAGGCGAAGGTATAAAATTAAAGGTTCCATGGTTCACCTGTGCCCTTGGATCGACAAAAATCGCCAAAGATAACTGGAAAGAATTGGCTATTGGCGCAGCAATCTCAGGAACAATGCAAGTAATAGGGGAAAATGTATGTGGCATGGATGTTGACTCAAAATTCAACAATGGAAAAGTAATTCATTCTCCGGAATTGGAATGGAGAGTGAAAACCTACAAGGAGTGGAGAGAAGAAGGCTACGGTGCCATTGTTGTTCAATCCAACGTAGAAGATACAAAGCTCGGCGTTCTTGAATATGCAATGTCAGATTTAGAAGTGGACGCTGTTGAACTAAAGTGGGGCCAAGGAGCCAAAGATATTGGCGGCGAAGTTAAAATCAGAGATCTAGGCAAGGCGCAGCTTCTAAAGAAAAGAGGATACATAGTTATCCCCAATCCTGAGAATCCTGACATTATTGAAGCATTCAAGAAAAAACACTTTAAAGAATTCGAAAGGCACTCTCGAGTTGGCATGGTTACAGAAGAAGCTTTTGTGAGCAGAGTGAAAGAACTCAGAAGCTTAGGTGTTAAATATATTTTTCTAAAGACAGGGGCTTACCGACCAGCGGACGTGGCAAGAGCTGTAAAATTCTCGTCCAAGGCTAAGATCGACCTACTTACCGTTGACGGTGCAGGTGGCGGAACTGGAATGAGTCCTTGGCGTATGATGAATGAGTGGGGAATACCCAGCGTAGAGATCTGGTCATTAACGTATCAATATATAGATAGACTAGCTAAGAGAGGAGACTACGTACCTAGCGTAGCCTTCGCCGGAGGCATTACTATGGAAGACCACATCTTTAAAGCACTGACGCTAGGTGCACCATACGTCAAAGCAATAGGCATGGCAAGAGCCCCCCTTACCGCAGCTATGATAGGCAAAAATGTTGGTGGTAGAATCAATGAAGACAATCTTCCAGTCTACTATGCAAGATATGGCAACACCATCGATGCGATCTTTGTCGAAGCAACTAGGTTGAAAAGCAAGTTTAGAGAAAAATTCAAGAGCTTACCTACAGGAGCAATTGGCCTCTACACCTACAATCAAAGGTTGATCCACGGACTTAAACAGTTGATGTGTGGAGCCCGAAAATTCGCGCTTCAGTATATCACGCGAGATGACATCGCTGCCTTAACTCCTGAAGCTGTAAGGATATCTGGGATTAATTACATTATGGATGCGGATAAGGAAGAGGTCGAGAAAATCTTAAGCTAAATGTGCAACGGTATCTGCATGAATGGAGATACGACGTAGCTCATAGTAGTAGATGAATAGAGCAATAATGAGAGAAGCAGATGAGAGAACTAGATTTTGAGAAACTGAGAGAAGAAAAGATCAAATTCTTAGAAAGCCATCACACAATAATAATGGCTACATCACACGATAACAAAGTTACAGCAAGAACCGTTACTTATGCCACTGAAGGACTCGATTTCTACTTCATGTCTTGGAATCACCATGAGAAGATACTTCAAATAAAAGAAAACTCGAATGTCGCATTAGCAAGAGACAACATAAGCATAAAAGGCGTTGCAGAAATCTTAGGAAAACCATTAGACGAAAAGAGCAAGAAAGGGGCAGAAGTTACCAAGAAAAAGCATCCAAAAGAATTTGAAATCTTTTGTCGCATTCCGGGAATGATTATGGCAAAAGTAACACCTACATACATCAAATCTTGGGTGCGAATTGACGGCAACTTCTTCATAGAACATCTAGATCTGGACAACAAAGTAGCATATTTAGAGAAACCTAACAAAAATTAGGTTCATTTTTTCTGTTCTGTAGAACGCAGGTCAAAAAATCGCGCGCGTCTTTCTCTGTTGGTCACCAGTAAGCGTCGGGTTTTGGTAAAGGTTGATATTTAGACGCTCTTGTTATTCATCTTTTTCTTCTCTTAGGAAGTTTGAATGTGTAAAGTCCCTCTGGGCTCATTGGTTTTCAGCTGTGTCACTCGAGGCTAGTGCCATTTGCTACCGCTACTTAACCTATCATTCAGAACGCCGAACTTCAACTTCTCCGTGGTTCACCGCCCACCTTGTGCAAGTCAACAACAACAGACACAACACTGCAGAAAGAATAGAGCCTACAAGCCTTCCTTCGAAAACCATGAAGACAGCGAATCCATAGGCAACGCAAGCAAACATCCAAAGATGTGTGACAGTAAGTTTCTTTTTCACTTGAGCCCTCCTCGCGAGGAATTTGAAAGAGCTAATGCTAAGAGAAAAGCAAGTAGGTAGATAATGCATAGAATGACGATGCATAGGAAAAGCAAGGTGTAGTCGAGGAATCCAATAATCAGATGGTTATAGGCTAAGAGCACCAAGGAGAGCGATGTTATTACGGAAATAGCAACTACATCCGACCCTTCCAACAATCTTATCATGTTTCTATCTAACCGCCCGTTTAAGCCACCTTAGACTCCAAATCTTAGTTGTCTTGTCGAACTCGACTTTATCTAAATTCCTCAGTAACAGCAGATACCTAACGATTCTTCTCCTGTCATAGTTGGTTGTCGTGCCGCCCTCACAAAATTTCATTCGATATGTCAGTTCAAAACAGGTTAGTCCTCCGTGTTGCTCCAGCAATCTTAATATCGTGTTCATCAATAGTTGCTTTGTTTTATCGGTCTTTATCAAGACGTCTCTCTTCCTCCTCTCTATCTAACCTCCCATGAAAAACGTCAGTTTCAACAACACATAAGACACGTAAACGAGTATGAGCACCAGCGCCTCCTTCCTTTCAAGTCTCATATTCCTCAAAAACAAACCTATCACAAGAAAAGCTACCAAGAACATGAAAGGTGTGTCGAACAATAACAGCACAGGCTCAACTGTAAACCCGGAGATCATGGCACCAGCGCCCAAGGAGAAAAGAATGTCGCAGATGTTGCTCCCAATCATGTCGCCCACCGCTATGCCTGCTGCGCCCCTTCGCAGGGCTGTTATGTCAAGTGTCAGTTCTGGCAAGCCTGTGCCCAAGCCAACTATCAACAGCCCTGCAACAGAAGGGGGGACGTGCCATAACTCAGCGAGTTGAACACTTCCTTCAACAACAAATTCTGCAGCCAAAATGAGAATACCCATCCCAATGAGGATCATCAAGAGGTCTTTGACGCGGTGCATTTCTGGTTTTTCTTTTTCTACTTTAGGGGTTGATTTGGAAGGTGCCTCTTGCTTGACGAGGTAAATGAAGTATAGCAGATAAGCGAGTGTGACAACAACTCCTTCCAGAGGAGTTATTTTCAAGTCCAAGGCGACTAAAGAAAAGAGAATTATGGACAGAATTAGCATGGTTCCCTCCCTCTTCAGTTCCCGTTTGGTTATGGACATCAATCCGGCAAGCCCTACGATGCCCATAATTATAGTAAGTTGATTAAGGTAAGAGCCGATTTTGTTGCCGACCACGATACCAGAAACCGCAGACATTTCAGCACCCGCAAGTATGTCTATGGCTCCTACTACGCTGACCGCTATTTCTGGCAAAGAGGTTCCTATGGCTACTATCGTTAACCCTATGAACAGATGAGAGAGTCCGAAGTGGCGTGCTATGTTCTCAAAACCTCTTACCGCCAGTTGCGAACCCAAAAAAAGACCCACTAAACCAAGCATCAAAAGGATGAGTGGGAGTATCATGTACGTTAAACCATCTTGCCAAGCGTTTGAATGTATATCTCAAAACATTGATTTAAATATTTATATCAGTAATAAAAATTAAATAGTGTGTTTGCAAATTTGAAGATTAGAAAAAACTGTAGCTAGGACAAGCTTCGCAACAATAGTGCTGCCTAATTTGACAAAAAAGGGAAGATACAGGAAAAGAACCTAATCCTGTTTGATGAGGTCTCACCACCCTGTGGCGCGCTCTGATATAAAATACAAGAGTCAAGATTCTTTCTTTTCTTTCATAAGCCAGCTTGCCAAGACTATTTTGTTTGTGTTGTAATACTTCTCAGCGGAAACAATCCCTCTTTTAGCTAACCTAAAAAGTATCCTATGAGTCCTCACTCGAGACAGGCCAGAATTGTTCCAACCCTTTTTCCCTTTTTACACACACATGTAAACTGGAGTATACCCAGTAGAGTATTTTGCTCTCGCGTACATAAGAAAAAATTCGTGCTTACATCTATTCCCAGCTATTGTGAGTTCCGCGCTATTATTATGCGCATTATTTCGCTTGTTCCACCCGCCGCAATTGTTTCTAGAGAGTCTAGCAGATAACGTATCGCTTTAAACTCAGGTAATGTTCCATAAGCTCCGTGAATTTGAACTGCGTTAACAGCAGTTTTTCTGGCAACTTCAGCCGTGTAAAGCTTCGCTCTCGCAATCTCTTTTGCAATTTCTCTACCTGCTTTTCCGTGATCCAAGAGCCACGCCGCATAATAAGCCAACCATCTTGCAGCCTCAATTTCAACATCCATGTCTGCAAGCATAAACTGAATAGTTTGAAGCTGAAAAATCGGGTTCCCGTACAATTGTCTTTCCATAGCAAATTGTAACGCTGTCTCGTAAGCAGCTTCTGCAATTCCTAAGGCTACACCTGCGTTGCCTATTCTGCCAATTTCAGAAATTGATGCAAGTGCGGCTTTCAGCCCATCCCCTTCTCTGCCAATAAGATTCTCTTTAGGAATTCGGCAATCTTTAAAAAACAATTCAGTAATTTCCATGCTTTGAAAACCCATATGCTTCTCTCTTGTTCCACACTTGAAGCCCGGTGTTCCTTTCTCAACCACAAAAACGCTGAGGCTTCCCGATTTATGCCCCGTTTTGGCAATGAAAACACAACTGTCTGCTACGCCTCCGTTTGTGACGAAGCACTTGCTTCCGTTAATCACGTATTCATTTCCGTCGCCTTTGGCTACGGTTCTAATTGCTGTGGGATCTGAACCCCCTGTGGGTTCAGTGACTGCCATGCACATGATTTCTTCTCCCTTGACCACGGGCGGAATATATCTGAGTTTTTGTTCATCACTTCCGAAGCGGAGTATTGTCCAGAGACCCATGGGTGTTGCTTGAAGAAACAGTCCCATAGAAGGGTGAACACGCGAAATCTCTTCTATAGCTATTACACGCGCTAGGTGCCCCATAGGTGAGCCGCCGTATTTTTCAGGAATTACGATTCCTATGAGCCCTAGATTCGCCATTTTCTCAATAATGTCACGCGGGAACTCGCCTTTATCCTCGATTTCAGAAGCTTTTGGCGCAAGTTCTCTTTCAGCAAAGCTGCGTATTGTTTTTCTGAGTATTTCCTGTTCTTGATTGAGGCTGAAGTCCATGTTAATCTCTCCGCATGTTTGATAGGGAAGGTTTGGTAAGTTATATTTAGCTGTGGCTATTCTGTTATATTGTCTGCTTTGTTAGGTGGAAGAGAGTTGGGTGAACACGAGATTAAGGAGGTTGGCATTGTGACTCATTACTTCACGAAAATAAGCGTAGCTGTTGTCGAGTTGAGCGACACGCTTTCTGTGGGGGACCGTATTCTCATAAAGGGTATGACAACGGAGGTTGAACAAACCGTCAATTCGATGCAAATAGAGCATGAAAGCGTGGAAAAAGCTGAGGCAGGGCAAAGTTTCGGATTGAAAGTTGATGACCGTGTGAGAGAAGGTGACACGGTCTACAAAGTACTCCAATAAAACCTCATTTTCTTTTTTCTCATTGATAATCGAAAGAACGTGATAAGAAGAGGTGTGTTAGGCTATTTTGGGCCAGGCTTTTTGATTCCCACAACGTCTTTGTTCACGAGGTTTGGAGGAACTCTGCTTTCAAAAAAGGCTACTAGGTTCTCAGCCACCATTTCTGACATTCTTGACCGCGTCTCAAAGCTAGCGCTGGATATGTGGGGTGCCACAATTACATTCTCAAGTGTTAACAACGGATTACTCTGTGGTGTGGGTTCTTGCTCAAAAACGTCTAAGCCAGCACTGGCAATCCATCCTTCCTTCAGGGCCTCATAAAGTGCTTTTTCGTCAACGACTGGCCCTCTTGCGTTGTTAATTAGGATGGCTGTCTTCTTCATTAGTCTGAGTTTTTTCTCGTCTATTAGGTGGTATGTGGCTTTGAGTAGCGGGACGTTGATTGTTACAAAGTCTGCTTTTTGTAGCAGCGTGTCGATTTCTGCGTACTCTATTTTTAGCTCTTTTTCAAGGTCTTGTCTGCGAATCACATCGTAATAGAGAACTTTCATGTCGAACCCTCTCGCTCTTTTTGCGATGGATGAGCCGATTCTTCCCAAGCCGATGATTCCTAAAGTTGCGCCATAAACATCTCTACCTTGAAGCATAGCAGGATGCCACCCAACTTTCCACTTTCCAGCACGAACATATCTATCAGCTTCGGCAACTCTTCTCGCTGCGGCCATTAGAAGCGCCCAAGCGAAGTCCGCGGTGGTCTCGGTTAACACGCCAGGAGTATTGGTAACATAGATTCCTCGTTTTGTAGCTTCTTTTACGTCGATGTTGTCAAATCCTACAGCAAGTTGAGAAACGATTCTAAGGTTAGGTGCTGCGTCAAACACTTCTGCGTCTATCTTGTCTGACAACAGTGTGGCTAACGCGTCAACTTTAGCGGCTTTTTCAGTAATCACTTCTTTTGGCGGCGGAGCGTATTCAGGCCAAACCTCCGCGTCAAATCGTTCTTTTATTATGTGTAATCCTCTTTCTGGCAATTCTCTGGTAACGTATACTTTAGGTTTCTGCATTATCAAATGCCTCAATGTTTCTTCAAATAGCACGGTCAAATTTATTACGTTTACTGACTAGAGCATATAAACGCTGGCGAAAGAGCTATGGTAATAATCAAGAACAAAAAGGCTCTCATAGAAAACGCGAAATCCAAGCTTGACAGAAAAGCTCGAAAACTGGCTCTAGAAGCTTTAGAAGCAGCGTTGGAAGCGGCAGACCCCAAAGAGATAATCAAGTCAAAGGTCACGGTGAAAGGCAGCACGTTAAGAATCGGTCAGCACAGATTTGGTTTACAAAAGTTTCATCGCATCTATGTTGTTGGTGGTGGAAAGGCAAGTGGAAAGATGGCTGAGGCCCTAGAGTCAGTTCTTGGAAATCGAATATCAAGCGGAATCGTTAACGTTCCCCACAACAGTGGCCCCTATAAAACTCGCAGAATCAAGTTTCAAGAGGCTAGCCATCCGATTCCTGACGATGCGGGAATGAAAGGTGCAGAAAAAATGTTGAATCTTGTCCGCCAAGCTGAGAAAAACGATTTAATCATTTGCTTAATTTCAGGGGGTGGGTCGAGTTTGATGCCGTTGCCCCGCGGTGAAATAACTCTAAATGACAAACGGCAGGTTACCGAGGCGTTGTTGAAGTCTGGCGCCACAATAAATGAGGTTAACACCATGCGGAAGCATATTTCAGCTTTTAAAGGGGGTTGGCTGGCAAAAAAGGCATATCCCGCCACAATTGTCAACCTCATATTATCAGACGTAATAGGCGATCCTTTAGATTTCATCGCATCGGGTCCAACCGTTCCTGACTCGACCACTTTTGCCGACGCGATAGAAATCATGAGACGGTACAAGCTATGGGCGAACGTGCCACAATCCGTTAGAATCGTGCTTGTTGAGGGGCAGAAAGATTTGATCGCGGAAACACCGAAGAAAGGAGACAAGGTGTTTAGGAAAGTCTACAACATTGTTGTTGGAAACAATCGCTCGGCAACTTTAGCTGTCTGCAACAAGATTCAAAAGATGGGTTTACGTTCGCTCCTTCTCACGGCTTCTCTTGAAGGCGAAGCAAGGCATGTGGGAACAGTATTAGCCTCTATAGCAAAAGAGGTTGGGGCTTCTGGACATCCGTTACCTAAACCTTGTGGAATTGTTGCTGGCGGAGAAACAACGGTTACTGTTGTTGGAGACGGGAAGGGCGGGAGAAACCAAGAAATTGCGTTAAGTGCAGCCTTGAGTATTTCGGACATGAATGGAGTTGTTGTTGCTTCCTTCAGTACCGATGGCATAGAGGGACTAACAGAAGCAGCAGGCGCCTTAGCAGACGGAAAAACCATAATCCGCTCTCAAGAACAAGGGTTGAATGCTAAAAACTTTCTTGCAAACAATGACTCCTTCAATTTCTTCTCAAAACTGGACGACCTCATTTTCACAGGTCTTACAAGAACCAACGTCAATGACATTTCAGTCATTATATCAATAAAATAACCAGCAGCTATTTTATTATGATCAAGATTTCTCCGTCGTTTACTGGAGTTCCTTCTGCAACATTTACTTCCTGAACCTTCCCAGTCTTTGTAGCCGTGATTTCGTTTTCCATTTTCATTGCCTCAAGAATGCAAACTACATCGCCAGCTTTTACAACATCGCCTTTCTTTACCTTAACTGAGACAATTTTTCCAGCCATAGGGGACACCACAACACCTTCCTCAACAACTGTTCCTCGACGTCTTTCAGCTCTTGCCACGACTTGCACGGTAGGTGTTTGAGCAGCCATTCTCTTAGCAGGTTCCCTAAGTTGAGCCTTAAAAAGCGCGTTGTTAACTTTCAAAGTAAAAGGTGCACGTCTGTAAATTCTCTCCAGTTCAACCCGATACGTTTTCTCTCCAACATCGAGAGTAAAAGGCGAGGTGGCACCTGTTTCGCTTTTCTCTAATCTCAGTTCAACTGGCTTGTCGTTTACCTTTGCCTTAAACAGCTGTTCACCCTCTCTCTTGACAAGCTCCACTCTATATGTCCTGTTTTCAATCATTATGTTGTATTCGGGCACATTCAGCCACCTTGTCTGACTAATTTCTGTCTAGCTGACAAAACCCATGGTGAAAGTCTCCCCATTCCAGCTTTTCTGATGGGAATCACTGCTTTCACCTCATGAGTGCTTTTGAGAAATGCTGCGACTGCTACTGACAGCGCTGCAATTTCTTCTAGTTCCTGTTGTTCTGGAGTTAAAGCCACATCTTTTTCTTTTCTTTTTGCTTCCCTTTTTTTGAAGAATTCTGCCGCGACTTTTGGGAACAAAGCATAAGTCAGTTCGTCTTCCTCGCTTTGTATGTAGGGCTTAATCTTGTTGGATATTTTACCAAGTTCCGATTTAAGCAGGTCTGCTGGGCGGCATTTGATTGGTTTTTCATCGCCAATTATCTTTTTCTTTATCTTCTTATTTATCGGTGCGGGTGGTTTCCCGTAGAATCCTTTTACGTAATTTCTCACTTCTTTAGGCACGATCTTGTAGCGTTCACCCGATAAAACGTTAAAAACAGCTTGTGTCCCAACCAGTTGACTGGTAGGGGTAACAAGAGGCGGATATCCCAGCTCTTCTCGAACATGTGGAACCTCCTTTAAAACCATGTCAAGCTCGTCGAGGGCGTTTTGTTCCTTTAACTGCGAAATTAGGTTGGAAAACATTCCTCCGGGAATCTGATGCTTTAGAATAGACGTGTCTACTCTTTCGGCTAAGGGGCTAATCAAGCGGAGGGGGTCGTAATATTTTTCTCGCAAACCACGAAAGTATTCAGCGATCTCGACTAATAACTCCATGTCAAGCCCTGTATCATACTCAGTATCTTTTAATCCAGCTACTATGCTTTCAACGGGTGGTTGTGACGTGCCCCCCGCTAAAGGCGAGAAAGCGGCATCTAAAATGTCGGCTCCAGCTTGGCAAGCACGTAAGTAGGTCATCATAACCGTGCCGCTAGTGCTGTGGCAGTGCATGTGAACTGGCAAGCCGACTTCCTTCTTCAACGCTGAAACAAGTTCGTAGACTTTTTGGGGCATGAGCATACCCGCCATGTCTTTGACGCATATTGAGTCGCAGTCAAGCTCGGCTAAACACTTAGCTACTTTCAAGTAGTAATCTGTTGTATGGACGGGACTTATAGTATAACACAATGAGCCTTGAGCGTGGGCGCCGACTTTTTTCACGGTTTTTATAGCGATTTCTAGGTTGCGAGTGTCGTTTAAGGCGTCGAAGATGCGGAATATGTCTATGCCGTTCTCTGCAGCTTTTTCCACAAATTTAATTAGAACGTCGTCGGGGTAGTTTCGGTAGCCAACCAAATTTTGTCCCCGTAAAAGCATCTGCAGGGGCGTTTTTTGAACGTGTTTCTTCAGTGTACGAAGGCGTTCCCACGGGTCTTCGTTTAAGTAGCGGATGCTGACGTCGAAGGTGGCGCCTCCCCAGACTTCGAGAGAAAAGAATCCCACTTGGTCTATTTTTTCGGCTATGGGAACCATGGATTCGGTTCTCATGCGAGTTGCCATTAAGGATTGATGGGCGTCTCTGAAGGTTGTGTCGGTTATTTTGACGGTTTTAGCCAAGAGAAATCCCGCTTGAATGGTGTTGAAGATTAGTTACAATCCTAGGCTAATATTTTAACTTACTCTTTCGGCATAGGAAATTTCGAGATTAAATAAAAAAAGAAACGAAGTTTTGCCACATAGCCTTAAAGTTATAGCCTTGGTTCTAATCATAGTGCCATTTTTAGAGCTTGTATTAGGGATTGAGTTAATGCCAAACTTTTTTCTTGAAAAATCGGATAGAAACCTTCATATCAATTGATTAAATTTCAGAAGCGAAGAATAACCGAGCAAAGCGCGGTTATTCCAGAGAGTCAAGATTCTCACGGATAGACGTTGTAGGGCATTAGAAAGCAGCATTCGTATTTTCAAAGAGGAATGTTTGGATGTTTCTTAGGTGGTCGCGACTCACGCTTAGTGACCAGCATTTCTAGGGCACTGATGAGTTTAGGTCTCGTCTGTGATGGCTCTATGATGTCGTCAATATAGCCTTTCTCTGCGGCAATGTATGGGGTTGCAAATTTTTCACGGTACTCTTCTGTTAATTCTTTTTTCCTTTTCTCTGTATCCTTCGATTTTTTTATGTCTTTCCTGAAGATGATGTTGATTGCTCCTGCTGGACCCATGACAGCGATTTCTGCGGATGGCCAGGCGTAGTTTATGTCTGCGCCGGAGTGCTTGCTACCCATGACGTCGTATGCCCCTCCGTATGCTTTGCGGATTATGACGGTGATTTTTGGTACCGTGGCTTCGCAGTAGGCGAAGAGTAGTTTTGCGCCGTGGCGTATTATTCCGCTATGTTCTTGGTCTATGCCTGGTAGAAAGCCGGGGACATCTTCGAAGGTGATGATGGGAATGTTGAAGGCGTCGCAGAACCGTATGAATCTTGCTGCTTTTGTTGAAGATTTTACGTCTAAGGTGCCCGCGAAGTATTTTGGCTGGTTTGCCACGATTCCTATTGAACGTCCATTCAATCTTGCAAAGCCTACTACTATGTTTGGCGCCCAAAGAGGCTGAACTTCCAAGAATTCCCCGTTGTCCACGACTGTGGCTATTATTTCTTTCGTGTCGTATGGCTTGTCTGGGTCGTCTGGCACAATTTCCTCTAAACTCTCGTCAGTGCGGTTTGGGTTATCGCCAGTTTCTTCAATAGGGGGGTCTTCCATGTTGTTGGAAGGCAGGTAGCTGAGAAGTCTTCTAATGAGTTCGATGCATTCCTGTTCGTTGTCAGCCATGAAATGACAAACGCCGCTCGTCTGCATGTGGGTCAAGGCGCCACCCAATTCTTCAAAGTCAACTTCTTGCCCTAAGACTGTCTTGATGACCTCTGGTCCAGTAATAAACATGTGACTTGTATCTTTCACCATGATGATAAAATCGGTCATGGCTGGCGAGTAAACTGCTCCGCCTGCACAAGGACCCATAACAGCAGAAATTTGGGGAATGACACCCGAAGCTATCACGTTTCTGAAGAATATGTCGCCGTAGCCTGCAAGGCTTGCAACTCCTTCTTGGATTCTTGCCCCGCCGCTGTCATTCAATCCTATGATTGGCGCGCCTGTTTTCATCGCTAAGTCCATTAACTTGCACATCTTTTTAGCAAACATTTCTCCTAGGGAGCCACCGAACACTGTGAAATCTTGGGAAAAAACGTAGACTAGCCGCCCGTTGATTGTCCCGTATCCCGTTACCACGCCGTCTCCAGGAATTTTTCTTTCAGCCATTCCAAAATCAGTGCATTGGTGAACGATAAAAGGGTCAAGTTCTACGAAGCTGCCGGGATCTAAAAGCAAGTCAATTCTCTCTCTTGCAGTAAGCTTACCTTGCTTATGTTGCTTTTCTATCCGTTTTTTTCCGCCTCCAAGCTTCGCCCTTTCCCGCAGCTTACGCATTCGCTGAATCTTCTCTTTCACTGTAGGTTCACGAGTCGACAAACTAGTTCACCAAGGAATTGCTACATTGTTCCCTTCAGATATATATTTGCTTCACCAAGCGAACACAGAAAAACATAACTTTCGGAACCCATTTGAAGATATGGCGACACTTGATGCTGCGATTCTACAACACAATGACCCGAAAAAAAGAGGTGTTCAAGCCTATCGAAGAGGGCAAAGTTCGCATGTATTCATGCGGGCTAACCGTGTACGATTATGCACACATAGGTAATCTTAGGGCATACGTGTTTGTGGATTTGCTGAGACGTTGGCTGGAACATCGAGGCTTCGACGTGAAGCATGTGATGAACGTCACCGACGTAGATGACAAAACTATCCAAGGTATGCGAAGAGAAGGAGTATCTCTGGAAGAGTATACTCAGAAGTATATCGACGCGTTCTTTGAAGACTTGCAGATGTTGAACATTGAAAAACCCAAAGTTGTTCCAAGAGCCACCGAGCACATAGATGAAATGGTTAGATTGATTAGAATTTTGATGGAGAAAGGCTATGGCTATAGAGGCGAAGATAACTCAATCTACTATAAAATCTCCAAATTCAAAGATTATGGCAAACTGTCCAAGATGAAACTTAAAGAACTCAAAGCTGGAGCAAGGGTCAAAGTTGACGAATATGGCAAAGAGCAGGCGAGTGATTTTGCTCTTTGGAGAGCCTGGGATCTAGACAATGGCGATGTTTTTTGGGAAACAAAGCTGGGCAAAGGCAGACCGGGATGGCACATTGAATGCTCCGCCATGTCAACGAAATATTTGGGTGAAACCTTGGACATTCATACGGGTGGAGTTGACAACATGTTTCCCCACCACGAAAACGAAATTGCCCAAAGCGAAGCGGTAACTGGCAAAAAGTTTGTCAATTATTGGATGCATAACGAACACTTGCTTATTAAAGGTGAAAGAATGGGCAAATCTCTCAAGAACTTCTACACCCTGCGAGATTTGCTTTGCATGGGATACGATCCACTAGCTGTAAGATACTTGCTAATGTCAACTCACTACAGGAAACAGCTCCACTTTACTTTTGAGGGCTTGGAAGCAGCTAAAAACGCTTTGCAGCGACTCTACGATTTCTTGGAAAGACTTGAAGATATCAAAGACGGTGAGGGCCACGAAGAAATCAAAGAATCAATTGAAAAGGCGAGAAAAGATTTCGAAGACGCGATGGATGACGACTTGGACATAAACAAAGCTCTCGCAGCAGTATTCAACCTTGTAAAAGAGGTAAACATATTGATCGACCAGAGAAAGCTAAGTCAGGCGGGAGCGAAGCAAGTGAAAGATTTGATGTTGGACTTTGACAAAGTCCTAGGCGTCTTAAATGATTTTTGGAGTCGGAAAGAGGCGAAGTTGCCCGAAGAAGTCGAGGAGTTGATTAAGAAGAGAGAAGAGGCGAGGAATGCTAAGGACTGGGAAACCTCTGACGCCATTCGAGATAAACTGCGAAAAATGGGCATAATCATAGAGGACACACCTGAAGGCGTAAAATGGAAAAAAGAACGCAAAATTGGCTAAGGATGTTTTCTCACCATTACATCGCCCACCACAATTTTTTTCAAAGTGCCATCCTCAAGCCTAATGATAAGAGCACCATCTTCGTCCAAATCCCATGCCTTTCCCACAAAAACCTCGTTGGAATTGGTGACCTCCACTTGTTCACCGAGAAAGGCTGCCATGCTTTTCCATTCTTGCCGCAAGATATTCCATCGTCCCTGTTGCAGACGCTTGTAATGATGTTCAAAGTTTTGCAAGATGCTTCTTGTCAACGCCCTTCTTCTTATCCTGTAGCCCAACTCATGCTTCAAAGACGTTACTTTGCTCCGTAGACGGCTGGGGAACACTTCCAAGTCTATGTTCGCGTTTATTCCGATTCCCACAACCGCAAATTCAATCAAATTCTCTTTGACGCTTGTCTCGGTTAAAATTCCGCAGATTTTTTTACCATTAACAAGAACATCGTTTGGCCATTTGACCTCAATCTTCAACCCAAACATTTTCTTGATTGCTTTTGCAACAGCTGATGAAGCCATAAAAGTCAGCTTCAAAGCTTCTTTTGGAGTTATTCTGGGTCGCAATATTACTGAAAACCAGATTCCTCCCTTTGGAGAAATCCACCGTCTTCCAAGTCTGCCCTTTCCATATGTTTGTGTTTGGGCAAGAATCACTATCTTCTCTTCGCCGCTTTTTTTCGCGATTTCTTTAGCTATGTCGTTTGTGGAAGACACGTTGTCATAATAATAGATTTTGTAATCTAGGATTGTGTGTTGAATGTCGAGTGGTTCTGGGATGCGTTGGCTGGACATTTTGAATTTAGCGTTCACACAGCTCTATTAAGACGTTTCCAGTGCTTTTGGGATGTAGAAACGCTATCTTTCCTCCTTCGATACCGGTTCTAGGCTTCTCGTCAATCAAACCTATGCCTTTGGCCTTTAGTTGTTCAAGCATTTGTTCTATGTTGTTAACTCTTAACGCTATGTGATGTATTCCTTGACCTCGCTTTTCCAAGAATTCCGACACTGGACTTTCCTTGTCTAAGGGTTCTATCAACTCAATACTTGTTTCTCCAACAGCCAAGAAAGCTGCTTTAATCTTGTGTTGTTTAGTCTCTTTCAATTTGTTCAGTTTCAGTCCTAAGAGCCGTTCATAGATGGGTAAGACATCGTCCATCCTGTTCACAGCTATCCCAACATGGTCTAATCCAATGATCATGTTTTCACCTTTGCAGGAATTTGTGAGATGTGGAATATAAACAAGTTGAGTATACACGTGCGTGGTAAAAGCGACCGTCGACATTTTGGGCTTAGTAGAATAGTCCAGTCTAAGCGTCACGGACACACAAACACTATAAACCCCCGCGGCAAACACCAAGAAGCAGGGAAAACGCTTGGCAAAACTTTTTGGGACAAGCGGCATAAGAGGCAAGGCTAACATAACTATAACACCACATCTGGCTCTCCAAGTCGGACAAGCCTTGGCCACTAATACAAAAGCAAGAACGATCCTAACGGCTCACGACATGCGCACAACATCCCTCATGTTACAAAACGCATTAACAGCTGGCATAACAGCCTGCGGTGCCACCACTATACAACAAGGTATAATTCCAACACCAGTCTTGGCTTACCTTACAAAAAAAACGAAAGCCGACGCCGGGGTAATGATTACCGCTAGCCACAACCCTCCAGAATATAATGGTATCAAACTCTATAACCCTGATACAACAGCCTATAATGCAACCCAAGAAAACCAAATTGAAAAACTAATCGCCAAACAACAATTTGAACTAACAGCCTGGCAAAACATAGGCAAAACCATTACAATAGACGAAACCCAACAATACGTCGAGATGATAACGAAAAACGTCGTACTCAAAAAATCGTGGAAATTAGTCATAGACCCTGGCAACGGAGCTACCAGCCAACTTGCACCTCAAATGCTTCGTCAGTTAAACTGTAGCGTCATGGCCATTAACTCACAGCCAGATGGATATTTTCCGGGAAGAGGTGCCGAACCTAACGAAGAATCGCTGAAGCCACTGTGCAAGATTGTTAGAAACCTAAAGGCTGACTTGGGAATAGCGTATGACGGAGATGGAGACAGAATGGTAACGATAGATGAAAAAGGGCGTATGACACCGCTAGACCAGATTTTTGCCGCCTACGCTGCTTATGCAATAAAACAGCAAAAAAATAAGACAATAGTAACGCATGTAGAGGCTTCAATGTGTATCGAAAAGATGATCGAAGCGGAAGGTGGAAAAGTTGTTAGAACAAAGGTGGGCGATGTAAACATCGCAGAAGCTGTAAAACAACACAACGCGACTTTCGGAGGCGAGCCCTGTGGTGCATGGATACATCCGAATTACCACTACTGCCCAGATGGCATCCTCTCATCAATCCTACTGCTCCAAACTCTAGAAGAAGCAAATCAACCCCTATCCTACTTCATTTCCGAAACGCCGCGATATCCGTTGTTAAGACAGAATGTTGCATGCCCAAATTCTGTAAAACTCGCTGTAATGAAAAAAGTATACGAAGCCTTGCCTGCAGTCTTTTCCGGTGTCAAAGAGCAATTAAAAGTAGATGGATTCCGCTTAACCTTGAAACAAGGCTGGCTTCTGATAAGACCTTCAGGAACAGAACCCATGATGCGCATAACAGTGGAGACTGAAAACAGAAAAACGGCAGAAACAATTATGAAAAAAGCCATAAAACTTATGGGTAAGCTAGTCAAGGAGGCAACTCGATGAAGGCCGTAATTCTAGCTGCGGGAAAAGGAACACGTCTCCACCCACTTACCCTTACACGCCCTAAACACCTAGTCCCTGTCGGTGGAAAACCAATAATAGATCACGTGCTAACAACTCTGAAACACGCGGGAATAAACGAAATCGTTTTCATCGTTAACTACAGGGCAGAACACCTTCAACACTATTTAGGAGACGGATCAAAATACAAGATGAAATTCGAATATGCGGTTCAGAAACAGCTTAAGGGCACTGCAGACGCCACAAGCTTCGCTGAACCTTTCGTGAAAGAAAGCTTCCTCTTAACATACGGCGACTGGCTAACAACTTCCAACGCGATAAGTACAGTACTCCTGACGCATGAAAAAGAGAAGCCTGTGGCTACAATAGGGGTTGTCCCTGTTGAAAATCCTGAACACTACGGCATAGTAGAACTTGATAACACTTATGTCAAAAATATTGTAGAAAAGCCTCGCCGAAACGAAGCCCCAACTAACCTAGCAAACGCTGGCGTATATGTTCTTTCAACAGAAATCTTCGAAGCAATTAGGCATACAAAACCATCTCCAAGAGGAGAGCTAGAGATAACTGATTCTTTTTCGCTCTTTCTACAAGAAGAACGCAGGGTTGCAGCTGCGAAGCTTTCGAGCAACGAAATGTTTGATGTGGGGCTGCTTTGGGATTTGTTTGAAGCTAACCGTTGGGTCCTTGAAAAGGCAAAGTCAAAGATAGAGGGGCAAATTGAGGATGCAGTTCATTTAATAGGTCCTGCGGTTGTTGAAGAAGGTGCGAGAATCCGCTCTGGAGCATACATCGAAGGGCCAGTCTTCATAGGCAAGGACAGTGACATAGGACCAAACTGCTTCATACGCCCTTTCACTAGTATTGGCCAGAAAGTAAAAATCGGAAACGCATGTGAAATAAAGAATAGCATAATCATGGATGGAAATCATATTGGCCATCTATCCTACGTAGGCGATAGCATAATAGGCGAAAACTGCAACTTCGGAGCAGGAACCACAATCGCCAACTATCGTTTCGACGGCAAGTCAATAAAAATGAAGGTTAAAGACAAAGTTGTAGACACCGGGAGAAGAAAACTCGGCGTTATACTCGGCGACAACGTCAAAACCGGTATAAACACGTTGTTTATGCCTGGGGTGAAGGTGGGCAACAATTGCTGGATAGGCCCTGATGTCGTGTTGTATCGAGATGTGCCTTCAAACACTATAGTTACGCTAAAACAAGAACATGAACAACGCAAAAAGCTGTAAATAGGTTCTGAAATATCAAAATCCTAAAAAGGTGCAGAGTTATAATATCAACGCGGAATAAAGAAGGAAGAATACATTGTCAGCAGCTCAAAGAAGATTTTTCAACGAAGTAGCCACTTTACTTGACAAGAAAATCACAGTAGCAACCATCAACGGCAAATCCTATAGTGGGACTCTCATCGGAATAAACCCAGACAACATGAACCTCTGCTTATCAGAAGCAAAAGACGAAAAGGGTCAAACATTGCACAGAGTTGTAATAAATGGTAACGTTGTAGCCAAAATATTTGCAGTTGAAAAGCCCTTTGACTTGAAGGCCCTTGCAAAACGTTTGGAAAAAGTGTTTCCGACCATGGTTAGGCTTTACGAGGATAAGGGGTTCATCTGGGTAATGGAGAAAATCAAGATCACAGAGAAGGGTATTGCAGAGGGAACTGGACCAGCAGCTGAGCGTGTGCAGAAGGTGTATGAGCAGTTTCTAAGCGAAATGAAAGCTTAGATAACCCAGCGAAATTGACTTTCCTCTTTTTTTCTTTCTTTTATAGAACGTTCAAGTAAGCCAAAGTTTTCCAAAAGACCCCGTGTGACTTTCACAGTATCATCTAAATTGTCAAGGTTAACTTTCAAATCAAGCATGCTACAAAGTACATTTAGAACCTCATGAGTGGCAACACTATCTGGATAGAGCCCTAAAGTCTCAGCTAATAGACAAAAGCCGCGAAAACCTTTCAATCTCCCAATTCCTACCAGAAGCCCTGCAACTCCGAAAATTTGGCCTCTAATAATTTCGACACCTCTCTCTAACAGTTCACTCGCGGTTTCCTTGTCGGTGGCAGCGAAGTAAAGTTTTGGCTTTTCAACTTCCCGCGCTATTTTCAAGCCCCCCAGAGTTATCACGGAGCGGCAGCCGAGTTCTTCAGATACATTTAAGATACGTCCACAAAGCTCGTATTGCCCTGTTGTGGTCAATGCTTGTGTGTTCCCGTAAAGAATAATAAGATCACGTTCCCCCTCTTTCCCCTTGCAATAATACAGCTCATTAATGGGATAGCGGGTTTGTCCTTTTTCAGCAGTAACAGCAAAGTCTTGAAAGGAAGAGCAGCGGATTTCAGCAAAGAGGTTTGCCTTCAACTCCCGAATAAGATGTAAAGCAGCTATGTTAGCAACAAATCCAATGCCGGGTAAGCCCTCTATTAGGACAGGATCTCTTAGCTCCGGTTTTTCCCACGATGAAACGATGCATACCATGCTCTTTTCCTCTCCTAAACGAGTATAAAGAAATATAGTAGGGATATTAAAGCATGTTTTGGCGGATCCAATAAGATGAGCTTTGAAGTACGCCATAGAGATATGCTTGCCAGGCTAGGTAGGATAAAAACTAAAAGTGGAACGATTGAAACACCCATTTTGCTACCGGTGATAAACCCAGCTATTCAACCAATCTCACCGAAAACTATGAGCAAAGAGTTTAACTGCAAAGCATTGATAACAAACGCGTACATTTTAAAGAAACAAACGGGCGAAGAAATCACGGAAAATGGGGTACATAAACTCCTAGATTTCGACGGAGTGATCATGACTGACTCTGGAGCCTATCAAATTCTTGTCTATGGAGAAATCGATGTTAGCCCTGCAGAAATTGTGCGTTACCAAGAACAAATTTCCACAGATATCGCTACTATATTGGACATACCAACAAGCTGGCACACAACAAGAGAACATGCAAAACAAACAGTTGACGAAACAATAAAGCGTGCTAACCAACTGGCAAAAATTAAAACACGAGATGATGTCCTGTGGGTTGCTCCAATACAAGGTGGACAACATCTTGACCTAGTTGCTTATTCAGCCAGGCAAGTAGGCAGGTTACCCTTTCAAATTCACGCCTTAGGAAGCCCTACTACAATCATGAAACAGTACATTTTTGACACATTGGTTGACATGATTCTGACGGCAAAGATGAACATGCCTCTGCAAAGACCCTTACATCTTTTCGGTGCAGGCCACCCTTTCATGTTTGCACTAGCTGTAGCTTTAGGATGCGACATATTCGATTCAGCCGCTTACGCAATCTTTGCAAGACAAGACCGCTACATGACAGAATATGGAACCAGCAGACTTGGCAGACTCCAATATTTCCCCTGTTCCTGTCCAATCTGTACAAGATTCACTCCAAAAGACATGACGCAAATGCCACAGAAAGATAGACAAGAAGCTTTGGCAAAGCACAACCTGTACGCAAGTTTTGCTGAGCTAAAACGTGTAAAACAAGCCATTGTTGAAGGTCGACTATGGGAACACTTGGAAGCAAGGGTCCATGCACATCCTGCTTTGCTTCAAGCCTTAAAACGGCTCAAGAAATATGAGAATTACATAGAGCGCTACGGTCCAGCAACTAAAAAGAGGGGGCTTTTCTTTTTCAGTAACTTAGGGCTTATGCGACCGGAGGTTATACGGTATAAGAAGTTGTTTGAGGAGAGATATTCACCACCAGAAAAAGCTAAGATTCTTGTATTGCTGCCCCAACTCTCAAAAAAGCCTTTTCATAAAGCTAAAGAAGTAAAAAGCCTAATCAAAAAGATGGAGCAGAAACTGCTTGGAAACCATACTGCGTTTCATATATGTATCTACGCAGCACCATTTGGCGTAATTCCGTTAGAGCTTGATGAAATGTATCCTTTATCTCAACATGAAATTGCGACACCGATGGACCTTGAAACTATCAAATATGTAGCTGAACAAGTCAAAAATTTCATTGCTGCATCTTCTTACGAAAAGGTAGTCTTGGTTGAAGACTTGGCTTGGAAAGGTAAAGTTTCAGCAGCTTGCGGGCACATCAATAGAAAAGATTTATCACTAACCGTGTTTGGTGTAAAAGAAACATTGAACGAGAACGTTCTCAGCAACATTGTGGAAACCCTTCAAAAATCCGTAGTTTGAGAGAAGAATCGCATGTTCGGAGTAGACTTACATCTTCATACAGTTTTTTCAAGTGACTCTACAATTAGCCCAAAACTTATCGTAGACCAGTTGCATGCGCACCCTTTTATTAAAGGTGTGGCAATCACCGACCATAACACTTTAGAGGGCTATTTTACAGTTCGTAAACTTGCCAGCGTCTATGAAGATTTAGTGATTCTGCCTGGAATCGAGATAAGCACCAATAAAGGAGATATAGTTATTTTAGGTGTCGAAGAAAAGCCAGAATATCCACTGACACTAGACTCCACTATCGAGTTCGCAAAGGCAACAGATGGAGTAATTGTAATACCTCATCCGTATCGTTCCTTAGGCATTGGCGATTCAGCCATGAACATTGACGCCCACGCCATCGAAGTCTTAAATCCTACTGCAACACTAAAAGAAAACATGCAAGCCCAGGAATTGGCAAGGGCAAAGAACTTGCCTGGAGTTGCTGGAACAGATGCTCATAATGTAAAGGAAATGTGGACCGTATTCACAGATGTAGAAGCGCAGCCGACTGTTGAAGGCGTTCTAAACGCTATCCGAAAGGGGTCCGTCAAAGCTGTCGTTGCTCATGTGGGAATTTAGCAAATAAGAATGGAAGGTGAGAAAATTTCCCTTAGAAATTAGGTTTCTTGGCGGTGCTCGTGAAGTTGGCAGAACAGCAATAGCGGTAAAGACTGGCAAAACGCAGGTTTTGTTGGATCATGGAGTTATGATGGGTCACGAGCCTGGTTTTCCTATGCATATTGCTCCTAAAGATGTGGATGCGCTTGTATTAACGCATTGTCATCTTGACCATTCTGGAGCGCTACCTATTTTTTACATACAAGATAAGAAGCCGCTTTTTTCAACTCGCTTGACTTTGGAGTTAGTGCAGCTTCTGATTAAAGATTTTATTCATCTTTCAGGCTATTATCTCCCTTTTGAGTATCTTGAATTAAAATATATGATGCAAAATTGTGTCTACCCAATTTACAGGGAGAATAAAACTGTTGGCGACATAAGTTTCCAATTTCTCGATGCTGGACACGTTCCTGGGAGCGCTCAAATTCTTTTAGAAGCGGAAGGCAAGCGGATTCTATTCACAGGCGATTTTAACACCTCTAAAACCCGTCTTTTATCATCTGCAGACAATAACTATGGAGAACTTGACGCTATAATAATTGAAACAACCTATGCAGACGAAGACCATACTGAACGGCTGGAATTGGAGAAGAATTTTATCGCTCATGTTATTGATGTTGTAGAAAAAGGCGGCACAGTTCTCGTTCCCGCTTTCAGCATCGGACGCTCACAAGAAATCGCCTGCATTCTCGCAGCACACCACTTTGAATATCCAATAACTATAGACGGTATGGCTAGGGCAGCTAACCGTGTAATGATGGGCAACACAGAATTTCTGCGTGATCCACGCCTTTTTATGGACGCTGTTCGCGGGGCCATGTGGGTAGATGGATGGAGAGATCGCAGAACCGCACCTAAAAAACCAGGCGTAATTATTTCACCAGCGGGCATGTTAAAAGGCGGTCCAGCCGCTTTCTACATTTCAAAGTTAGGCAAGAAAACTCGCAACGCTGTTTTCCTTGTCAGCTATCAAATACCGGGCACACCAGGGCATGAACTATTGGAAAAGGGAATGTGTGTAATCGATGGTAAAGTGCGTAAAGTTGAGGCTCAAGTGGAACATTTCGATTTCTCTTCTCATTGTGACGCCAGTCAACTTCGAGAGGTTGTAAAGAATTTGAAAGGTAATCCTGCAGTGTTTGCAGTTCATGGTGCTGAAGGGAACTGTGAACGATTTGCCAGATGGGTGAAGAAGAAGGTAGGTTTTAAAGCTATAGTGCCAAAAGCAGGCGACAGGTTTACTGTTTGAAGGTAAAAAATAACGAATAAAATATAGCCAGCGTGTATGTATACAGGGTTCTGTTAACTCTTAGGGACTCAGAGCATAAAAAGGTGTGAGTGTTAACCAGAGGGACTTTAAGGAATATACATTGACAGGATACCGTAAACTTATTTGTCATGAACATTTAAAAGCTGAGACTCGTTAAGGTGACAGAACCTTTTCGTGATTTTCCTATTGGAGACAGTGTTCTTTTTGAATAAACATTGAATGGAGGTGAAAGAAACGTTGGCTCTTCCAATAGTACTAAACGACCAACGAAAAGGCTACATATTTCATGGACATGGCAAACTAATCCTTGACACCATAGTTGAAACTGAAAAGGGCGCTATCGGCAAATCTGTTGAGAAAAAAAATCAACGAACCCTTCTTGATGCTGGGAGACACAAAAGAACCACAGCAGAGCCTCACCTCAGCAACTGATGAAGATTTGGAAGGAAGGGGATATGAAAGCCGCCGAGAATTCGTGACTAAAGCAGAAGATTTACTTGATCAATTTTTTAAAGGTAGAATGCATAGGCGTCGATGTTCCGACGAAGATTATGGGTTCATCTTTGCCTTTTTAAATGAGGGTGGCCATCTAGATATTCTGTGGCTAAAGGCTCCAAGTTGGTTTACAAGGCGATGGACATAGTTTTCGTGTCAAATAGAAACAATGTTGTTCTGAAAAGCTCAAGCGGAGTGGTTTGCACGAACAATGGCAAATCTGTAATTATAAAGAACGGGAAATCGTTTATTATCAAGAAATAATGCTTTTTCAGCACTGTTACTGAACCTCCCTTTTTTTCTCTTTATTGTGTAGAAAGTGTTATTCGTTGGTTTTAGAATTGTGAGTAGGCAGGTCAGACGTTATGGCTGAAGAAGAGTTTAAAGCAACCCCTATTTACATTGTACCAATATTTGCAAGCTTGCTTGTTAGCGTTCTATGTGCATTTTTGTTCTTGGAATCTAAAGTAGAATTGACCCCTACAACGGTATTTCCTGAGACGGGGTATGGACCACTATTTAACGCAATGATTTTTGTTCTTGCAGCAGGGTTCGGTGCCACCATGATATATTTTCTCTTGAAGCGTGGTGTACATCGTTTCCTCCGTCTTTTAATGGGTCTAGCGTTTTCCTTCCTCACATTCCTTCTTGCGATCCTTTATTTTGAACTTGTTCTCATGATTTTAGACATAGAAGTTTCTTTGGCGGTGATTTTTGTTTTGACTATTCTAACGACTGCATTTGTTGTTCTAGAGGTTTTTTTGAGAAAGGGCAAGTTTCATGCGATTATCGTTCTTATATTTGGAGGAGCCACTGGAGCATTGTTGGGAGCTTCTATTCCTTTGTTTAGTGCAGTCTTGATTCTATTGTTACTGAGTATTTATGACGTAGTTGCTGTTTTCCGTGGTCCTGTGGGTAAGATTGCTGCGAAAGGTTTAGAGCATTTGCCTGGGGCCAGTTTCTCCTTCAGAAACATTTACGTGGGGCTTGGCGATTTGACATTCTATTCAATGCTGGTCAGCCGGGTTTTTTTGAGTTTTGGCTGGGAGGCTTGTGTTGCTGCAATGTTGGGGGTGCTATTGGGTTCCTTTTTGTCCTTCAAAATGGTGGAGAAGAAAGGGATGTTTCCAGGGTTGCCTTTCTCTGTGTTGTTCGGTTTGTTTGCTAGCTTCATAGTTTTGATCTGGAATTAAATGTTCGATGGTCCTTAAACCATTACTTGCCTACAGCAGCTTGAAACTTGAAGCCGTTATTTTGCCTTTTTGATTTATTTCTATTTCGAAATTTTCTCTCCAAGGATGTCCACATAGGTTTATGGGACATGTGCCTCTAACTATCCAAACTCCGTCTTTCTGTTCTGTTATGACCACTCTAACGTCTTCCACATTTCTCTTGTCCTTAACAAAACTAATTGCAATATCTTGTGCGTCTTCAAATTCTACCATGAGATTCACCTGAATCGTTGTATGTTAACGTTCTGAATCGGATAAGAATTATGAACGATCAATAAGTAGTGTGGCTCTTAATTTGACATAAAATTAGAGTTCCCGAATCTCGCAGTTCAGTTTCTTTATGATTTCTTCTGCTTTTGTTGGATCTATCTTTAACGTGTAGAGCAGTCTTGGGGTGCGGAGTTTCAATTTTACTGTTCTAGGTAGCCTTTTTATAGCGCAGTAGGCTGCGTGTTCGCTTAGTTCTACAAATTTTTCTGTATCCGTAATCTCTGTAGGCATCGTTCTCCGCTCTTTTACTGTGAATGTGCGGTCAAGTATTTGTGCTTTTTTGTGCAAGGCTTGTTATGGTGGGCCGGGCCGGACTTGAACCAGCGACCTTTGGCTCGTAAAGCCAATGTCCTACCCAGCTAGACGACCGGCCCCCTGTTTGCGAATAAGCCAAAAATCTGTTTGAGGATTATTTAAGTTTGTAGGAATGTTTTCCGAATGCTCAAGGCTTTAGTTTCAGGACAAGGTCAGCAACCATCTTGCCTAACTCTCTGCATCTTTCTTCTTCTCGTTCCTTCGGCTTTCCAACTGCAGCGGCGCCATAATGCCCAGCATTGGCTCGCCCTTGAATAATCATTCCATGAATAAGCATAGCTTCCAAAATTGAAATGATGGTGGTCTCAGCGCCACTGGCGACACCGCCAGAACTTGTGAAGGCTGCACCCACCTTGCCTTCGAGTTTTCCGTGAATCTTAACCGACTCGTCAAACATGGCCTTGACTTTGCTGGACATTTGACCGTAGTAAGTGGGCGATCCAATAATAATCCCCTCGGCTTTCAATAAATCATCATTAGTTGTTTCATCCACCTTCTTCACCAAAGCATCAACACCCGTGGCTTCTTTCACACCTTCAGCAACTAAAAAGGCCATTTTCTTTGTGTTCCCGGTTTTCGAATCATAAATTATCAGAATCTGCAAACACTTCACCACATCAATCGATTCCTAGGAAACACTGTCGGGGTAATAAAACTACCGACTCATCAAACTATTAAGCAGTTCATGAAAGTCAGCATAGGTTTGAAATTCCGTGCGCGCATAGAACCTTTATCCACAAGTCTCATTTGAGAACGAAACCTCCCGAAGGACAATATGCGCGCGTATCGTGTGTGAAGAAAGAACGAAAGTAGATAGAATCCTACGAAAGTAGGTGTACGTTGCCTATTCTTACGTTATTTAAGTGTTTTTTCGCGGTGATGTAGCAGTTGTGGGCGTGTTTTCTGCTTGTGGCTGGCAAATCGTTTAGTATGTATGCTGGATAGAAAGCTAGAAGTGTGTAAGGAATTTGGGGGCTTATCTCTGCAATGAATTTGGCAATGCCTTCAACTTCTAGGGTGTCCACGTAGCCTGGGATTAGCAGTGTGCTAGCCGTCAGAATAGGGAGTTCTGGTCTTTGATTGTAGTATTTTTTGCCTATTTCTTGGAAGTTTTCGAGAGTTGCTTTGTTTGATGTTCCACACAGCACTTTGTTGAGGCTTTCGTTCCATGTTTTTAGGTCGAATTTCATGTTTCCGCCGCTTTTCAGCGAAAGCTCTGCGGCTTGTTGTGCATAGTTTGGGAGCATTCGACCGTTTGTTTCCCAACAGATACGTAGTATCTTGTTTGTGTCTGAAGCTTCTCTTAGGGCAGTTTGGCTGGTCTTTAGGGCGTGGGGCATTTGGGTAGACGGGTCGCCTCCGAAGAAGCAGATACATGATGTTTTTCCATTGACTTTTGATGCTAGCTGTTGGGCTGAAATTGTGGGTTTGCGTTTTTGGGCTAGGTTGCGGTAGTGCCAGTTTTGGCAGAAGAGGCAGTCTGTGCTGCAGCTGCCGTAGAAAACGGCGAGGTTTGAGTAGCCTATTTCTGCTTTTGGTTTGTAGGCGTATTTTGGATAGCCTGCACCTGTGCATCCTGGACAGAACCACCATGAGACGCAGTTTGTCGGCAGCGGGTCGTAGTACCATTGTAGTATGCCCTTTTCAGGTGTTCCGCCGTGGCGTCTTAGCTTGCCTTCTTGGTTTTCCACAAGACCGCAATATCCTTTCTGTCCGTTGGCTATTTTGCATTTGTTGGCGCATTGGCCACATTGAAGGCCGTTGGGTGTTTGTGGCGGTTTTGCCGGTAAATTGAAGGCTTGTCGGGTTTCGGCGTGGATTTGGCTGCTTTTTTGCAAAGCTTTTTCTGGTTTTAAACGGATGCAGTTTAGGCAAATGCCTAGTTGACCTGAAATTAAAGGTGAGCGGGTGTTACAGATTTGACATTTACCCAATTGATCGGGTTCTCCGTGAAATGTTTGGGGCGTTTATTCTTTATAGTATCAGTTTTAGTTATTACTATTCAGTCCATCTTGAAGAAAAAAAGTTGTATGTAGGTAGAACCAAATATCTTGACCTAAACAGAGATTTACAGAATCTAGTTTTGATTTTATTAGGTACTATTTCCTGAGTTACCGTCTGTAACCTTTGAATTATATATCATTACTAAAGTCCATTAAAAGTCATTCGTGTAGGCACACTATATAAGATGCCTAATCTCTTGGCAGCCTGAACATATTCTGGTGAAATGCACATTTCACCTACCAGTATCGCCCATGCACTTTCTGGCGAGGCTACAATTCTTCTAAGATGGCCGCGTTCGCGTTCCTGCGCTATCGAAGTGCCAGAGAATAAGAGACAACCAAAGATTGCTTCAAGGATCTTGACACTGCATCATTGACTTCTCCGTGCGGAACATTGTATAGTGAAGTCACGAACTCAAGGTTCTCCTTCCCAGTCAGAGTTTGGTAGAAGATGCTTTCTTGAAAACATATACCTATGAGCGGCTTAGTTTTTTCTGGTTCTTTCTGAACGTCTATCCCGTTGATGAATGTACGTCCCTTTTTAGGTTGCAGCAAACCCACTATGAGCTTGGTCAGCGTCGTTTTGCCTGCTCCGTTGGGTCCGAGAAGGCCGAGACATTCACCCTTCCTAACTGAAAAAGAAACATCTTCGACGACTGTTTGATCCCCATAGCTGAAACTGACATTCTGAACTTCAAGCAAAATTTCCTCCCCCTTGGTAAATCATAAAGCTATAGTTATAGAATAGTTTTACTCTGCCAATGCTTGCGCGCAAAAACAAAAATAACACATACGACGAATTGTTGCTGAACTTAGTAGATTTAATGAGATAACGAAGTAGGGTTACCTTTGCGGGGTTGCCCTAGCCTGGTAGGGGGCAGGCCTGCTAAGCCTGTGGTCCATCGGGCCGCGCGGGTTCGAATCCCGCACCCCGCGCCAAATCCTCGGGTTACATTAGATTTATATATGTGCATGATCTATTCTGATTAGTGTTAAGCTTGAATGCGCACGTGCGTGACGCTTGGTTTGATAGGGTTTATAGACGCAGCCATTCGGATCACAGCAAGCACGCCGCTGAAATGGCTTTGAGGGCATTCGATAGGACTCTTGGAAGGCCAGCTGAGGCTGTAATCGATGCGATTAAGAAGGAGCAGCTAGACGTTTACTCGGTCTTTGAGGAATTCACAGCAAAGCTGGATAAGGCCAGTTATAGTCCTCACACGATTAGCGACTACGTGAATAGAGTCAAGCAGTATTTCATCTACAACGACATAGTTATGGATAAGAGTATCTTCCGTGTCAAAGTCGGATTGCCAAGGATTATAGATCCTGACGATAGAGCGCCGACTGTTGGAGAGCTAAGGAAAATCCTGACATGGGGCAAACTTAGAACAAAGACGCTAATTCTAGTTCTGGCAAGCTCAGGGATGAGGGTTGGAGAGGCGATCAAGCTTAAGGTAAGAGACCTTGACTTTAGCTCCAAGCCTGTGAAAGTGCAGCTTTCACCCCGTGTCGCTTCGAAGACCGGTGAAGCAAGAGCAACTTACATCTCTGATGAAGCATTGGAATACCTAGAGCAATACCTAGGTGAAAGAATCAATGAACCTGAGGCTTGGGTGTTTGTCTCCGAGGCTGACAATTGCAGACATATGAGTGACGATAGAGCTTGGAGGACAATTATTGACTGTGTGGAGAAGGCTGGACTTGGCAAGTCAAGGGAAACAACGGTGCGTGGGAGAAGAAAGATACACCCCCATAGTTTGAGGAAGTTCTTCTTCTCAAAGGTTGTGGGCGTGATAGGCGAGACTGCTGCTCATGCGTTGATGGGACATGGTTCATACATGAAAACATACTATCGAAGGACGGAGGAGGAGAGGGCGAGGGACTATCGTAGGTGCATGCCATACCTTACAGTTTTTGGCGAGTCACCGGAAAAGAGCAAGTGGAAAGAAGAGGCCAAGCTTGAGGCTATTAGAGCCTTTGCCCAAGCTATGGACGTAGATCCCATGCGTGTTAGAATAGAAAAGCAGAAGGAACTGGCTAGGGAGCCCACAGCTGAAGAGGAGATAAAAGCAATCCAAAACGAAATCAGGAAGCTCAGATCTGGAAACAACGATCCCAAAAAGATCATAACTGAGAAGGATCTTCCGAAACATTTAGCTGAAGGATGGGATGTCCAAAACATTCTTCCAAGCGGAAAAATAATCATAGCAAAAATCGACTAAAATGCATGCATATTTACTACGTATCAACTACCAAATAGCAGGATTGTCCATAGAGTAAATGGTCTGCATGGGTTGATGTCCCAATACAACTTCTAGGGACATGAGGCCATTCAAACACTCTGGAAAAGCCCAATTATTACGCTATTTGGACGCCATGCATACTGCTGGCCGCTGTAACCTTCAAAAGAAGACCCTGATCATTTGTTAGTATGTGTCTGCAATTGTGAAACTGTGCTATTTGCAGCTGGTGGTTGCTGCGACGTAAATTGTGGTTAATCGGAATTAACACCCATTTCAGCATAGAAGTTTCTTCCACAAGCCATAGGAATTGAAGCCAGCATATACGCGCACCTCTTTTATGAATAGAACATTCTTCATCTTGTTCTGGAACTAGGTTTCACAAAGCTTTCATTAATCCTATCTTATTAATCATACAAGATAGGTGATGAATCGAATTATGAGGTCTTTAGGTAGATTTAGGCGTGCAATACTCGTGTCACTCGTTCTTGTGGTAGTAGCATGCATGCTAACCAGTGGTTCATACTTGGCTGACATGATGTATCGGAATAATCATGCGGGATCTTCCCAAATTGCTGAAACCCAACATGTTGTCGAGGTAAGTGAGACAAGTGTTGTTCCGCAACGGTTTTCTAGCGACGTCGAGACCGCAGTGGTCACGCCTGTTGCGAGGGTTGCTGACCCTCTGTCTGTGAATCCTAATTCTCTTTCTCCGCAAGCTCTTCTGCCCAATATCGAGCCTGCGTTTGCGATCCCATCAGACCAGACAACAGTCACACACACGAATTGGGCAATTCCCACTGGATCCAGCCATCCTTATGACATTGCGATCGACTCTTCCAACAACGTCTACTTCGTTGAATCTGATGGTAATAGGATTGGGAGGCTTGTTCCCTCTACGAACGTGATCACTGAGTGGCCCATACCTACAGCAGACAGCACTCCTTGGAGTGTTGCGGTTGACTCTTCCAACAACGTCTACTTCACAGAAAGAGATGGTGAGAAAATTGGTAGGCTTGTTCCCTCTACGAACGTGATCACTGAGTGGCCCATACCTACAGCAGACGGCCATCCTTGTGGTGTTGCGGTTGACTCTTCTGACAACGTCTACTTCGCAGAATCTGGTGGTAATAAGATTGGTAGGCTTGTTCCCTCTACGAACGTGATCACTGAGTGGGCCATACCTACGGCAAAAATCCCATTAGGTGTTGCGATCGACTCTTCCAACAACGTCTACTTCATGGAATATGGGGGCAATGCGATTGGCAGGCTTGATCCCTCCACCAACGTGATTACTAAGTGGGCCATACCTACGGCATACAGCCATCCTCGACGTGTTGCGGTTGACTCCTCCGACAACGTCTACTTCACAGGAGAAAGTGGTAATAAGATTGGTAGGCTTGTTCCCTCTACGAACGTGATCACTGAGTGGGCCATACCTACAGCAGACGGCCATCCTTGGGGTGTTGCGGTTGACTCTTCTGACAACGTCTACTTCGCAGAAGCTGGTTATTATGCACCTGGGATTGGTAGGCTTGTTCCCTCTACGAACGTGATCACTGAGTGGCCTGTGCATCTTCCATATTCAACTGGTGGCTTCCCAAGAGCTGTTGCGATCGACTCTTCTGACAACGTCTACTTCGTTGAAACTAATGGAAATTGCATTGGTAGGCTGAGCTGAGACGGTGCCCCAGGATGCCTTCACCTGAGAAGCGGCATCTTCTCTTCGTACTCCTAACTATATTTCTTACAACGGGTCTAGTATTAGCCTCGATACCCCAAGATACGATTGTAGCGCCTGCTTCAACTCCAGTCACTCCTTCGGATACGACTGTACCACCATCAGGCCCCACGACCTATGTAGCGCCTGCTTCAACTCCAGTCACTCCTTCGGATACGACTGTACCACCATCAGGCCCCACGACCTATGTAGCGCCTGCTTCAACTCCAGTCACTCCTTCGGACACGACCGTACCACCCTCTACAAACACACCCACTCCAGTTTCTTCCACCGTAGAGCCTGTGATCAATACCTTGGAGGGGGTGATAGCCTGGTCCGGCACAATTGTAGATCCTGTTATCAATACCTTGGAGGGAGTGATAGCCTGGTCCGGCACAATTGTAGAGCCGGAAGTCAGTACGCTGGTAGGAACCGTTTACCTCGCACCCGCCATCGAAAGCTGTGATTCAACCGGAGAGAAAAAGGATACCTTCCACCCCAACGAGGGCGTATATGTAACAGGAACCGGGTATTCACCCTCCACAACCTACGACATACGCGTGGTAGAGGATGTAGCTGCGTGGACCGATGGCATGGCCATCCCATCACGTGTTCCAGATACTGCAATTTCGGTGTCCTCGGATGCCAGTGGGATTATTCAGCCAATGCTTGTATGGAGTGATCCTCTCGTTGTTGGGAAGTATGACATCATAGTTGATGTGAACAGCAATGGCTTATTTGACCAAGACATGGACCCTTTGGACGACAGCGACATAGAAGTGCATGCATTCCTTATGACAATAACTCCTGCAAGCCAATCGGCCCCCGCAATTGCATGGGCAAGCTACACTGTTACCGTCACGAATTTGGCAGATGTTGAACACACAGTTTTGCTTCAAGGGCCTCTGGGTGAGAAAGCGTGGCTGCCCTACTGTGACTGGACAGATGGACCGTATCCCTTCACAACCGAGTTCATCCTTGCCGTAGGAGAGGTGAAAGATGTCCCGCTTGGAGTCCGAGTATGGGATCCTTCGGCTATCGGCGGTCCACCATACACGTATCTCATTGGGGTGTATGGTTACACTAGTCTTGACGGCTATGCACAGACCGTGGCAATCGCAACTGCCGACCACTCTGTCGTCGGAGATTACGGAACAATATCAACTGCAACCGGAACTGGAACAGCCCGCTTCGCGTCAGATGCTGGCACGATTGTAGGCCTCGAAGCGGTGGACGAAGCCACGCTACCTGCGGAAGGCAAGCCTGAAGGGGTCGTCTTTCCCCATGGACTGTTTTCCTTCACCGTTGAAGGCCTCACCCCCGGTCAGACGATTACGATGTACCTCGAACTGCCATCTTCCTGGCCCATCGGCCAACCCTACTGGAAACATCAGGAAGGCGTCGGATGGTTCCCCTTCCCCATCGGCAGCGACGACGGAGACGCCATCATCACGCTCACCCTCACCGACGGTGGGCCCACCACAACCACTGGAGACGGTGACAACACTGCCAACGGCGTAATCGTAGAACCCGGAGGCCCCGCGCTTGTGCCTCCTGAAGTCTGGTCCACAGACCTGCTCGGCAGCGCTAAAGGAACCTTCCTACCGGGCGACGAAGTATATGCGGAGGGAACATGGTTTCCTGCAAACACAGCAGTCGCAATCTACTTCATCCCCGACGGAGAAGAGATATTGCCAGAACACGCTGTTGCCAGCGCAATCCAGACCACCAACAACGCTGGAGGTCTCCCAGTCACCCTAGTGTGGTCGTCACCACTAGACCTAGGAACCTACGACATCTGGGTTGACGTAAACCAAAACGGCTTCTTCGACAACGGTGATGCTTTAACCGACCAAGCCCTAGGCGTCTACGGGTTCAACGTCATCCCAGAACCCGCCGTCCTGGTCAGCATTCTCCTGATGGTCGGCGCCCTCGCCACCTACAGCTTAGCCAGCAAACGCAAACACGCTATTGATTAACTCACTGTTTTCTGAAAGAGAAAGCATATCAGAACCTGCTAATTCGTGAGTCTATCTTCCGCAGACTCCCGCTTTTCCACACACACGCATGCATGCAAGGGTTTTGCTTATCTGTATCGTGAGGTAACGTCCTCAATTTTCCCGTCTTCAAAAGCTAAGACGTTCAATGTGAACCTTGGCCCCCAACCCCAGCTTCTGTAACGCGAAGTATCATTCTAAGAAGCAGTAGGACTTGGATCGACGTGAGTCCAAATGTCGTCCACTTTCACCTCTGCCCAAACATGAAAACCGCGAGCAGTAACCAAGTAGAATTGTCGAGAGACAACGAGTCTGGCCTCATATCCAAGGGCCAAACATGCAGCCACATAAACAATAGCGAATTCTTCACATTTGCCCTTCCCTTGGCTCAGAATCTGTTGAGGCTCAGAGTATCGCGTGAAGCTCTCAGAGGACCAATTGAGATTTTGACTTATCCACCTCAAAAGCTCAATAAAGTCGTAGGTTCCATTGATCCTATCGTGCATGTACGTTTTGGTTTTATTCCTGTTCAGATCTTTCATTACACTCAAGTAGTACCACTGGGAATCAAGCATGCATGAATAACAGATAAGCGCTATAACGACTGCCGTGATTACACATATAATGGCTACAGTCCTCTTTTTCGTAAGCTTGGGGCGACGCATCTCAGCTGAGCATTTCGTTGTAGTTCAATATAGGCTTTGACACCAATGCATGCATGTATCTGCTTATTTTGGCTAGCGGAGCATAGAGGATTTGAAAGGAGTTCTGATATTCTATGTAGTTATTCACTCGTAAAATATGAGATTTCTGTTTTCATGTCCATCATGCTCTGCCATCAGAAATCCTCTACTTGTGATTACGCAACAATTTGTGGCTTTAGAGTTAAAAGATTTCACAATAGAAAAAGAGGGAGTTTTGCGGGAGATGTCTCCATTTGTCGCCGGTTCAAATCCAGCCCTCGACACCTCAATGGGGCTCTGGAAAAGGTCAGCGATACTTCACTTTCTCATCCTGAAGAGAGATCAACGTAGACACTCTCGATAATGAATCCTAAGTGTGGATGAAAATCCTATTAGTTCTGACTGCAATTCATACATTGTAGTGGGGAGCCGTAATGTCCAAGAGAATGGAGAGACAACTAACTGGCAAAATGGGTGAGTTCAGAGTTTTCGTCAAGTTGTTGGAGCAAGGATTTGTGCCTTATGTTCCACTTGTTGATGAAGGAATAGATTGCTTGTTGCTAGATGGTACTAAGATTCAAATAAAAACCGTAAAAACGCAGAGAGACCCAAGGTGGTTTCAGGTAACAAATCTTGTGCCTGAGGATGACTTCTACATAATTTGCGTTGATGCAAGTGGAGCGTTTTGGGTCTTTCCTTCAAGAGTTTTTGCTGAGAACGCTACCGAATCCAAGGGAATATTTGATCTAAACCTCGACAGTAAAGGCAGATTTGAGAAACTGCGGAACTACCAAAACGCTTGGCATTTATTGAAGAAATAGGACTCCCGCTCTCTCGGGATGAAGTGGGCTATTCTTAGAAGGTACGGTCAAATCCGAGCACATAAGGACACAGGATGGGGTATTGTGTAATTGCTCCCTTCTTTCGTTTGTAATGACAAGCTAGTCGCAAGTGATATTTCCCGATTGATCCGCATAGTTGCTTTCCTGACTGATACCACTCTGTTTTCCTTCTTGAGGCGTTGACCGCTACAACCATTTCGATCTGCGTCGGCATCATTCCTGCCACGTCCATGTCACTTAGTTTAGTTGATGCCTTTTGTTTTCCCCATTGTGTGTGAGAGTGGAAATAGCCGACGTGATGCAGTTGCATGAGGCTGGGCAGGAGTTCTTGGACTCTTGACTCTCTTTTCCAGTCAGGTTCAACCTCAGTTGGTTTTCTTTTTGCTGTTTGATAGGGGATAACGTATTCTATTACTATTCTGTTTCGGATGTTGTAGCCGAGCAGGGAGCCTAGGCATTCGTTTCTATAGACTTCGATTGCCGATAGCACTAGACCAATAAAGGCCTTGTCAGAAAGGAAAACGTCCACTGGATAGACCTCGCTTATAGTCTGTAAATGCTATTCCATTTGCTTCTTAAGTTTAACTCACGCTCGAATCAGCATTTTCAATGGGTTTCGACAAGAAACAGGACTAATTGGAGTCCAAAAGAAAACTTTGCAGGCCAATTATCTCAAAAATGGGGTTGTGCGGGTGACATCTCCACTCGTGGTGAAGTCCAGACTGATTGAGAGGCTGATTGATGTAGTGATCCGACCTCATCTGGGGCTCCGATTGTTCGCTGCACTAGATGGTGCTACGAGCTTTGCATGCATGCATGCGCGCGCATGTTCTATGGTTTGGCTTCTTTCAAAATCTTCTCGACTCGCTCTCGCAGTTTTGCATTTTGAGTTGCCAGATCATCAAGCTTTCTTCTAATAAGATATTTGTATTCTTCTGCCAATTCACTGTGTAAGAGTACATACACAATATCTTTGTAAAAATCTTCAAACTGAGCATCATCTAACTTGATTATGAGATCAAAGGTCAGGTCATGTAAAGGTTTGCCAGGAAACTTCCTAAGTAATTGAAAAGCTCGCACTGCAGCACTCGTCAACGTTCTATCCCAAACTAGGTCTTCAGCAAACTCCTGCGTACAATCAATCAAGTTAGTTTTCCATAACGAACCTTCAGGCTCAAATGCAAGCATGTAGTCCAACGCATTCCAAAGATGCATCTGGAGAGTACCTTTCCACATGAGCTTCTTTCTAAAGAAATCCTTTACCCCTTTTTTTGTTCTGAAGTTTGGATTGGGACTAAATTTAGGAGAAAAATACCAAGCAACTCTCTTCGAATTGCTTAGCCTTTCGAAAAACTTGTAGCCACGTTCACGAATTTCTGGAATTGGGCTTTCCATCTCTTCAAGATAAAGCTCAATGTCTTGTTGATTTGCTATTAACCGGGGATTCACGACTTGCAGGAATTTGTGGTATTTCTCATCCTCGCCCATCAACTTGAGTTCTTCAATTTTTTTTCCCTCTAGAAGCTTCTTCTTATGGCGAAAATAGGTGGCTCTGGCTATATCTTCAGGTAAAGCTTTTCTCAACTCTCTAGGAGTGAGTTTGCGTGCTCCTAAGACATGAAGTATTTCTTCTTCGACGTCTCTTTGTGCTTGATTACCTGACAAGTCTCAAATCCTAGACAAAAGTCTCATTTTGCGAATAAAAGGCTTACGTTTTTCACAAAAGTATCGTTTTGCTACTCTAGAAATCGCTTTATCCCCCCACTCTAATTATGAGATGCGCGCCGACGCGCTGGTGGGCCGGAGCTGGAGAAGGATGCGCATCCTAGAACCGCGTGCGTCATTAGCATATTGACAATGAAAAAGGAGGGATTGTGCGGGTGACATCTCCATTAACCTTGGTTTTACTTCAAACCGATAGAATAATATAAAGATGCATGCATGATATGAAGGGCTTCTACTTATCTACACCTAGATAGCAGCAAATCAACTACCGTTTTCTGAATAACTGGATTGTGCTCCTCATACATCGTGTTGTTTCTTACATTGTACTTATCTTTGATCTTTCCCAGCTCTTTTGCGCCAACCCAAATCCATTTCACCTTCACACATTCTCCAAGACCTGTTGACAAAACTTGGTCATGAACGACTATTCCAACTGCTTTAATAGTCAGTCCCAAACCAGCAGGATGTGACTTCAGATAAATTATGTCGCCTATTTTGATATAGGCAAGCATACTATGCAATGCTGGAGCGTCAGCTTTACCCCATCCTACACAAGCTACTTCTTTGGTAAGAAATCCATCGGTTACATCTTCAAGATAATAAGCACCTAATCCATATATCGCCAAAACATTCTCACCGCTAACCAATAAATGCTGATCTCATTTATCCTTTTTCAGATACAATGTTGCTAACTTGATAAGTGAGAAATGGAGCCTATTTCATAAAGAAAAATGCTAAATTCATGCACACATACGAAACAGGATAGAAGAGAGTGACAGCGACGACCTCTCCATCAACAAGTTTATGGTTGTGCTATTTTCCACATTTGATGCATGCATCCAAGCTAGACGACGACCCTACGTGGATGGACGAGGGTACTGAAATACGCCAAATAATAGTTCATTTGCGCGCGCGCTTTTGATTTTACCTCGAGAGCTTTTCCTTTAGTGCCAGATAGTCTTCTATTATGTCATATTTCCTTAGTGTCAGAGGAGCTCCAGATTTGAAATCGAATTTTTTATGTTCTTTTCTACCGTCTTCCCATTGAATCGTTCTATGGAACCAGATTCCAAATGCAAAGGGGAAACTGTAATGAATATGTTTTATAGTGGGGAGTTTGTCCTCAGGTGTGAAAATCCAATGATTTTTAGTTATATAGGCCTTCCATTTGGCGTTGGTCCTAGGCATTTCGACCTCAAAATAACCGCCGAACCTCCTTTTCTTGTCTTCCTTCCAGTGGAAACCTAGAGGTTCGATTTCTTTCCTCAAAACAATAAACATCGAGTTACCTATGGCGTCAATTACAGACTTTCTTTCTTTTTGCAATTCAAATCCTGTGAGAACACGAAGAGTATTAGCATAAAAACCTGCCGAAGCTTTTGTTGCACAAGAAGAAGGCGTGTTCGAGAAAGTAGGTTGGCGTGGGGTTTAGGTGGAGCGCGCGCAGAGGGTTGTAATGTCTTCTTAGTGGTGCAACCACAATAATGGAAGCTTCTGGTTCCTAAAGTATGTATGCGTACAATAACGCGGTGTCTATCCTTCCTGTAATCTTCTAAGACGCTCTAGTATTATTGTTCTTGTTTCTGGTTGTTTTCTCCACTTATTGTCATAATCTCTACGACTTTCTGCTGATATTTTCTTTTCACGGAGCAACTCATTAAGCAATTGAACAAACTGGTTGTACTCGACCATTGTTTCTTTTAGTTTTCGTTGCTCTTCTGTGATGAAATCTTTTATTCTCATTCCATGTTGGTATTTATAAGAATCTAAAAAATATCTCAATGCTTCAAACTCTTTTTCATATTCATCATCACTTATTCTTGCAGAATAGTGAGTTAGTCCTAAAAGCGGTTTGAAACGATCTATTGCAATCAGTACATCAAAAGCTTTTTTCCCTAAGGCAATAATGACTTTAGGCTTTACAATCCTCACTTCCTTGTCAAACCATTTAATGCAGTTGTCAACCTCTGTTTTAGTCAGCTCTTTGAATTTTCTCTCTCTGCACTTCACGACATCTGTGAGGTGCGCATTGTTAAATCCATATTTTTTCATATTTACATAGAGCCTTCTATCATTCGGTGTCGTAGGAAATTCTCCAAGATGCGGTTGTGTGGCGACAAAAATGTAATCTTCAGCTCCAAAGAAGCCTTTCACATCTCCAATTGGGGGAAAATTCCAGAAATCATTTTTTCCACAACGATTACACCGACTGATGGAGCTTCTCAAGTCTTTGAGATTCATGGTTAAGAGTGAACAGTAACTGACATAAAACTCTGCACGTGCGAAAAGCTGGATGCATGTAACCCGCTGAATTATAACTGGTTCGAATCCCGCACCCCGCGCCATCCGCTGTCCCACAAACAAATAGGTTTTTGCAAAGCATTTTGAGAAATATTAGATTTTTGCTGAGATTTAGGCTTTACAGCTTTTCTAGATGTTCTGTCATTCCCGTCCTTGGTTAAAACCTGTTTTTTCATGATATTAAGTTCGGGAAGTCGTATTTCAAAGTTGTCGGACATTGCTGAATTATCGTTCTGTCTTATTGATGGAGAATCCTGTGTCGATATGTGACAGCTACTACAACACCCATTGTTGAAGCAATCTTGATGATAACACTGCTGTATGGAATAAGCTGAGGAACGATGATGATTGAGACTACTACAAATAGAACCGAAATGATTTTTGATCTGTATCCGCTACCGAAAGCTGTCTCATAAATTTCCTTAAAGGTGCCAAAGAGTCCTTTGATCGCTCCTAAAAGCGTAAATCCAAAATCCAGAAGCCATGTTATGTTAAAAACCAAAGGAAAGAGTGCACCGAGTTGATGACGGAATAACATAGTGATTGCAGGTAGAAATATGACAAAGACAAACCCTGCGATAAGAAATGCTGCCAACAATCCTTCTCTCTTGTAGAATTGAGAGAATACTAATTCAAATCCAGCCATGAATTTCGCCATGCTTAGTGAGATGAAAAAGATGACTATATTGACAAATCCAGACACTGCCCATAGAGCAGGAAATGGACCATAGTCTGGGAATGGAATCTGAAAAGCATAAGACCCTATGATTACGCCGAGGATGTGGCTCCAGATTTTGCTTAGACCTAGAACCTCGGACCAGAAATCGGAAAAAACTTCTGATATCATAGCATAAATGCATACGAAAAAGGTTGTTGCCAAGATAATTCGACCTGCAAACAAAACTTCAGGGAGAAAAAGAACTTCAGTAATCAATTGCATCTTTGGTCTCCGCCTATTGACTACAAGATTGAGTACTGAAAACAGCTTCTAATAAATTCTGTCCTGATATGCATAAAATGTGCGCGCATGCATTTTGGGATACATGTGCGAAGTTAGCTTTTCATAACAGCTTTGCATATCGTGTTGAAGTCTTCTTCTGTAATTCTGATTATGGAAACTTGAACATATTGATTCCACGTTCCTCCTTTGTCTGCAATAAAAACTATGTCGTCTATGAAATTAGGTTTAATCCATTTGGCTTTGTCTTCGATTTCCTTAGTTGAAAATGAGATTCGTGGAGGATTTTTGCTTTCATGGATTATTCTGAGATTGATTCTGTAAGGAAATAGAAATCTGCGTTTGCCTTTAGTCCAACCGATGTCTTCTTCGCTAAAGTAGTGCTTACCTACAAATTCCGCTACTGCAACGAATTTCCCACCATGAGTATAGACTACAGCCTTGTCACCGCTTTCAAGGAACTTTTTCAATGTTACATAATATCTAGCGTCCATACCCCATACGCTATTTTTTCTACAGATTTCCCAATTATCAGGTGATGTTGAAATACACCAGTATCTCACAATTATCCCAGATACGGCTTATGAGCGACCTCATATAATATTTTTAAACAACTATTTCTAACACTGCGCGCGCGTACGCACTGTTTCTATCTACTATACATCCACACGAGGTATTCACTTGTTGATGAAAACGTCTTGTCCATGTAATCAGAAAAGACACGATAGACGTAAACATCGCTTCCCATCGAAGGTTTCCAATAATCCAACCAGTTGTTGATTTCAGTAGTAATGTCGTTAAATTCTATGTCACCCCAGAAATCGTGGCTGTAATAGTTTCCAGCAGGATCGAAAATAACTAATTTGTCCCCTGAAACGAGGATCTGAACAGCTAGATGTGCTGAAGTTGAGCTAGATATCCCGATACACTCTATCCAGTTTAGTGAACAGTACGATCTTATCAGAGAGCAAAGAAGTATTGCTTGGTCTTCACAATCTCCTTTCTGGAGATCTAATGTTTCATTTGCGAATTGCCACATTTCTGTTGAATAAGATACCCCGCCTGAAGGATCATAAGGAAGCACTGGATATAGCCCGTCATACCTATATTCTATGTTATCTACAACCCATTGATACATTGCTTTGACATCATCCCAGAATTCGTTCCAATCAGAAGTGTTGCTCCATCCCCCAGTTATGTCCAGTACTGTTACAATAACGCTTGAATCTTGAGGAGTCACGAAAGATTCTACATCGGGGTGATTTCGTCTTTGATTGATTTCGTCCCTTAGATTTTGGTCTGCTGTGACATATCTGTTGTATTCGTCTTCCAGAGAGGTATATTGAGACTGTAAATTATTATATTGTAACAGCAACGTATTGTACTGCTGTTCGAGTGTCAGATAATCTTGATATTCTAGCAGTAGTGTGTCGTAGTCTCCTTGGAGTTGTGTGTATTGCTTGTTCAGAATCGCATGAGTTTCAAACAAACTTGTGTGAGTTGTGTTCAGATCTAGGAAAGTAGTCTCAAGGTTTGTGTAGTTAGCTCCTAAGGTTGAATATGAAGACTGAAGATTGGCAAAATCATCGAGCAGACTGGTGTACTGAATTTGAAGAGTGGTGTGGTTATTTGAAAGCGAATTATGGATAGATTCTAAGGCTTCATACTCATTTTCTAAGGCTTCGTAATTGGAAGTGAGAGACAAGTGTTCTCTATTCAGAACGAAATAGAAGATTGACTGAACTGAAATTATAGCAATCAAAACAGAGCACAAAATGTACCATTTGTTCAAATTTTTCATCTTCCTTGTTAGGAAAGACAATTCACCATATATTAAAGCTCTGCGCACGCCCTTCACTTTGAGAGATTTTGTGGGAGTCTCCGATATTGAGAGCTTGGGGCCTTATGTCAAAACCCAGTGGAGAGACTACCAAGGAAAATTCTTGAAAAAAGGATCTGAGATAACGCATGTCAATCTTTGAAATGTGCTAGTAAAAGAAAGATTAGAAAGAGCAAACCTAGAATTCCAACCACCATAATAATAGGATTATTAGTTGCAGCAGCAATTACAGGTATAACGATGCTTCCTCCAATCAAGAGCGCAATAATGAAAGTAGCTATTAAGGCATTTGTCAGAGACCTAGGAAATTCCTTCTTCTTGCTAGTTCTTTTTCGCTCTGCTTCTTTCTCTGTAGCTTTTTGCCTTTGGTACCAAAATGGTTCTTTAGGTAGGGATATGCATTCATGGTTTTCCGGAAGCCTGTGTTTAGCACAGAAACTTAGACTACAATAAGGACATGCAAAGGGAAGAGGGACCTCTTCACCACACAATTCACATTTTGTCATGGTTTACTATCAGACTTTGTTGTATGCTGCTTCACATTATATGACTATTGTAGAATAAATGTTGCTCGTTTTAAAATCAGTTGAAAAGCAAACCTTCGTAGAGAATGAAGACTATTGGACGACATTCAGTTTATAGGACTTCTGATGGTGAGTATTCGAAGCTTCCAGAACGGAAATGATTATAGGTTCAGATTTTTTTGTCCCTTGTCAGATTTGAGATTTGACACTCGTACACCTACTAATCTTACCTTTTTATTCTCTTGAAGATATTTCTGAGCAAGCTCTTCAGCTGTTTTTTGCAGCTCTTGCAGAAAATTTGTGAAGAAGGGCAAAGTCTTTCCGTGAGTGAAAGTTTGAAAGTTTCCGAACCTAATCTTAACCGTGACCGTTTTGAAAAGTATCCCATATTTGACAGCTCTTTCATGGATTCTTTGGCATGTATCGTTTATTCTTTTCAAGATGATATCTTGATCACTTGTATTTGTCGCAAAGGTACTTTCATGGCCTATAGATTTTCTCATCCCTTTTCTATTTCCAACTTCTGATACGTAGATACCATGTGCCCATTGATGAAAGCGTCTTCCCATGACTCCTAACTTGTCAATAAGTATAGAAACGTCAAATGCTGCCAAATCACCTATTGTTCTGATTCCCAACTTGTTCAATTTGCTTTCTGTTTTCTCGCCTATCCATAACATTCTTCTCACAGGTAATGGAGCTAAAAAACTCTCCACATTGTCTTCAGTGACAACAGTCAAACCATCAGGTTTTTTGAAATCGCTGGCAATCTTGGCTACAAGCTTGTTTGGTGCAATACCTATAGAACAAGTTAGCCTTTCATTCCATAACACATCGTATTTTATGCATATTGCAAGTTGAGTTGCTTCTTCAAAGTCTTCCACTTTTGAACTGATGTCAAGAAAAGCCTCATCAAAACCCCATTGCTGAAACTTCTCAGAATAGTTTCTCAAAATAGCCATGAGTCTCCTAGACACTTCTTTATATAATGAATAGTTGGATCTTACATAGATAGCGTTTGGACAAAGCTGCCAAGCTCTTGAAATCGGCATACCTGAATGAACGCCGAATTTTCTAGCTTCATAATTACAGGTTTTAACAACTCCTCTGCCTTTACCTTTATTCGGATCAGCGCCTACAACAACTGGCTTACCTTTGAACTCTGGATGTTCTCTCTCTTCTATGGCAGAGAAGAAATGATCCATGTCAACATGAAGTATTATCCGTTTATCTTTAGACGAAATTTTCATATTGATGGTCCTCTACTAAGAATCTGTTAAGATCAAAGGAAACAATCCTTACTCTGATCAGTCGAAGCGGAACACCCTTTGCTATCAAGTCGTTGTACGTTTTCTTCTGTTTATCCATCAACTTCGCATTACGACCACATTTAATCTCAATAATTTCCAAGTCGCCTTCAACGATTGGCAACTTGAAGACATTTCCTTGTTTCAGAGTTCCAATTCGCAATCTTGCTATAGAAGGACAAGCATTTTCTTTTATTCTCCTTATTTTTCCTGTTCCTTTAAGCTTCAATAATAAGCCATCAGGAGTACAATGGTTCTGCTCTAAAATGCCAACGGCGCTGGCATATTTGGAAAGAAGCTCCCTGTTTGCATAGAAACCATGAATTATAAAGTCCTCTCTGAAATAATCAAATTTGAAAAGCTTCGTGTTAAAAATCCATGCATGTTGTTTGTAGTCATTTCTGCTGAGCACAACATAATCCCAATCCTCTTTTTTGATTAGCCTCGGAGCCAGTTTATTTCGTACAAAACTCCTTGCCAACTGCTCGCCAATAGCTCCTTTCAAGCCATTATATTCAAGATGTTTAAACCGATACTGCAAAGCCAACGCCTAACCAATTGAAAGTCTATAACACTTTTGAGCTACACTTGGAACATTTTCACTCATTCTATATCACACAAATCATACAGACTCTAGTTTTGCAGTTTGGACATTCATAACTGATAGCAACTTGTTTTTTACACTGAGAACATTCTCTGAGTATTGTGCCGGTTTTTGCTGTCATTTTAGAACCTCAAGTGAACATGGAAGGCTTGCGATTCACGGCGTGCATTTGTGAAGGAAGGCCATCAATGGGCTTGAGTCTCACATTCACTAAGAGAGCGATGAACCGCAAGCACTGAAATACTCAGCAGAATTTCTATTTAATGGCTGTGAGGCAACGAATACTTAGAAAAGTGGAGAGTAGAGTGAAAGTTAGAGCTTTTTAAGAGAGCTGTTATAGAGTTTTGCACAAGATGAAGCTGAGTTGAAAGAATACATGTGCGTAGAAGTCAAACATCACAAGGATGTAGCCAAAACAATTGAGCAATTTCAAAAGAATGGTCGGAATCTCCACACCTATCAAGTGACTGGTCGTGACATCTGGATCAATCATTACTTGCTGTTTGAGAAGGGCAATTGAGAAGAATAGTCAACTCATTATCCTCTTCTTTCTTTGACTTTCTACTTTGTAACTAAGGGAAAATCTTAGAATTTTATATTTCCTAGACTAGGTTATAAAGTAGAAACTTAGAATATTACTTCACTTTCGTTCTTCAGAACTACGAAGAATCCACTCAGGACATTGTTATGATGCTCGATTATCTGTTCTGCTGTGAGAATTGAAGAATCCCAGGTACTATGAGAATCCTTAACTAAGATGACTTCATAACCTAGATTAAAGGCACTACGACAAGTAGTGTCAATGCAGTACTCTGTCTGTAAACCTACAACAACCAGTTTCTTGATGCCTCTAGATTTTAATTCATCATTCAGATTTGTTTTATGAAAGGCGTCAGGAGTTCTCTTTTGAATCACAACATCATCTTGCATCGGTTCTATAGAAGGATGAATTCGCCAACCAGCAGTACCATACTCGTCTGGATCGCCGCTACCGCCATTATTTTGGATAAACACAATAGGTATTGATGACCTTGCCTTAGAAATTAGGTTTTTCGCTTTCTTCAAAAGTTCATTTCCTTTGTAGATTGGATTAGGTTCCGAGAAATTCCCTACTTGCATATCCATGATTAACAACGCAGCATTTGTCATTTGTTTCATCATTTTTGATTATCCTTACATATTGCATATAAATCTCTCTTCTGTCTCCTCAGCCTCTCAGTTCCCAATAGTCTCCCTATAGTGGTGGCTTGAACACATTCGAATGCTTAAACAAATGATCCTCATAACGTTTAAGTAATTCTTCTTTGTGTAGTCCAACTATGGTATTTTCTAGTATAGATGAAAACAAGAAATCTAAACAGGAATTATTTAAAATTCCAGAAGAATTCAAGATAGATTTCTTAAAACGGGAGATTAGAGTTGAAGTCAAAGATGCATCTATTGAGAAACTATCATTGTCTAAAATTATTTCGAAAGCCAATAGAATACAGTCTCGTGAACTTTTAGAAGAAATAGCAGAATATTATGCCAAAAATAGGTGGTTTCTTGCTGCAGGCAACATATATGAGCTTGTAGGAAGAACTGAGTCGCTTCGAAAAGCAGAAAAATGCTACGCAGGAGGAGAAAACTATCTTTCAGCTATAAGAGTCTGTAGAACCATTGGAACTCCTGAAGCATTGAAAAGGGCTAATGATTACAACTGTAGAACATGTTAAGAGTTCTTCCTGCAAAACTACCCATTATTTCATGTTTGTATAGTTTCAGATTTAAGTAGATGTAAAGGTTCCCAATAGCCTTTTCTGGCCAGCTCAAGGCTTTGTTGAAGAGTAAGCATTATGCCAAGCTCATTAGGGTTCTTGTCTCTCCACTCATCTACATGCCCAGAAGAAGTGAAGAAATTTATGTAAGGGCAAAGAGTTGTGATACAAGGACCTTCACCCTCTTTGCTGGCACCCAACCACATGACGGTAGATGAAGGCTCCATAAAATCGATAGTTCCTTGAGACACCTTTATTCTTATTTGTTGATCGCAATGAAAACATGAAGAATCGATTTCTATCGGCAGAAAAAAACCTTCAATCAAAGCGTCAAGAGTGCAGGCTACGTAAACCTGTCTTCCGCTTGGAATCAAAACTCTATGACGAGTTTTGTAATCTACTTGACCAAAAATTTTCTTGCCTTTATAGATTTCCTGAAAATATGCTTTCAACTGCGGCTCTTTTAGACACTTCTTAATATATTCTTGAAGAAGGTCACCATACTCGCCTAAAGTCTGTGGAATCTGGCTTAGACGATCCAACACCCGAAGCCTTGCTCCAAGGTTAGGTAGGATTTGAATCGAGTATGAGCTATTAGACATAGAACTCAACCTCAAAGTAACTCAAGGTTATCTCTTCTCTTAAAGATTGATGCTAGTGGTCAAGTCTACTTGGCTACCCTTTCAAACATTGCCGCCGCGTGCGCATTTTAAGATTTATTAGAAATTCAAATTAGTTTAGAAAGTAGAAACTTAGAAACCTCTACTGTAGGTATAGAGTTCATCAACTACAACATGAACAGCAAGAAGCTTCAGCTTTCACTTTCTTTTTCTTTGACTTGTTTCTTTTCTTCCATCTCAATCACCTCTGATTTGTTGGATGTCCTATATTGTGCTAAGGAAATATATAAATGTATAGGACGCCCAATATTAAACTATGAACAAGAAATGCTGCCCAGCGCCTCCGAAATGTTGTGATATGCGTGGCATGCTGTCCTTCTACATACTCTGGGTTCTATCAAAAAAATCTATGAATGGACAAGAGATTGCTGAAGAGCTCGGGAAAAGAAGAGGTACGAAACCAACAGCAGGAACAATATATCCCGCGTTAAAAGAGCTTCGAAAAAAAGGACTGATAGAAATGGAAAGAAAGGGCAGAACAACCAACTACACGTTGACAAAGAATGGCAGAGAAGAAATGGAAAAAGCTTGCAGATACTTCTGCAGTGCTTTTGGAGAGATTGTCCACGAATATGAGGAGAAACAATAGAAAAATTTCATGATCAACTTATGTACATGTGGTTCTATGATCATCAAAGAAACCTACGCAAAAACAATCCTATCAAAATCCAAAATCTCAGACTACACGATAAACCCATACATCGGCTGTGAACATGGATGCACCTATTGCTATGCACGGTTTATGAAGAGATTCACTGGTCATAAGGAGCCATGGAGTACATTCGTTGATGTGAAAATCAATGCCGCAACTCTACTGAATCGTGAAATAAAAAGGAAACAACCTGGCAGAGTTTGGGTGAGTGGAGTATGCGATCCATATCAACCCATCGAAAAAAAATATCGAATAACCCGGAAGTGTCTTGAAATCCTGTCGAAGCAGGATTGGCCGGTAACAATCCAAACTAAATCTCCTCTTGTGTTGCGTGACTTAGATTTGCTGATGAAATTCAGTGACCTTGAGGCAGGGTTTTCAATAGCTACAGCTGACGAAAATATCAGAAAGATTTTCGAGCCCAACTCACCTACAATTAGAGAAAGGATTGATACTTTAGAGAAACTACACTATTCAGGTCTTAAAACTTACGCGATGATAGCACCGTTACTCCCAGGAGCTGAAGAATTAGTGACGCTTCTAAGCGATAAAGTTGATCATGTGCTAATCGACAGAATGAACTATCATTATGCTGATTGGGTCTATAAAAAGTATGGACTGGAATATGCGATGACTGACAGATTCTTCAGAGAGAAGAAAGAAGAACTTGCCAGAGCATTAGAAAGGAAAGAGACTCCTTATCAACTACTATTTTAACACACCTACAACAGACTTTCTAATTTATAATTTCTAACTAGAGGAAAAATCTTAGAATCTTCTATCTTTAACTAGGTTAGAAAGTAGAAACTTAGAAACTTCAGGCCATGTAGTTAACCTATGTATTTATGCTCTTTTCTGAAGCTAACAATGAGAATAGCAAATTAAGTCTCCTTCAATGTTTGGATTGTTCTCAAGGATAATACCTCTTACCTTAATGAAGTATTCAACTCCCATTTTGTGTTCTCTGATGCCTTTCAAGATATGATTAGCATACTTAGAATTTGTTCTAGGTCTTTCTTCTTTGTTGACAACAACATATGTTGTTGCAAGCATCTTCTCTCTTGTGTCATTCAATGCATCATCAAGCCTTATCACAACAAAATCATCGATCCTCTTATAAGACTTTGAATGCGCCCCTTCAAAACTATCTAGACTCGGCATTTTATCTTCTGGTATCTCAAATAGACAACCAATGACATAATCATCAGCATTAGCTTTTACGACATCAGAAACTCCAACTCCATCTTTATTAGTATGGGTGAAAGCCAACTTGTATCCTCTCTTTATTGCTAGCCCAGCAAACCTGGCAGCATCTTTTAGTCTTTGATTAATCCGCTTTTCATGCATATTGGAACCATACTGCCAGACCTTTACCATAGCAACATCTCATTATAACATTCGCCTGTGTATGTTAGGCATAAGAGTATTGCTTGATATTTGATGCGCACGCGCGAAGCTATAGAAAGCAGAACCCGCTAAGTTTCTCGTTCTAGAAATCCTTAAGCAAAAGGAAGAATTGCGGAATCTATAAAGCCTCGAGTCAGTCTATACGTTAGAAACTTACGCCAACGGGATTTGTATGAAAATTTTGATTGTGTGCTCGGGAAATGCTTATCGGAGTCCAGTAGCAGAAGCTTTACTGAAGAAGTCCAAGCCAGAGATCGAGGTAGACTCTGCAGGGACAGATCCAGCAATTCCAATATCTGAAGCTGCAAAAACGTATTTAGCAAAAGAAAACGCTCAAGAATATCTGAAGCGTGCCCCCGAGAGTTTAGATGAGAAAGAACTTGGGAACTACGATCTTATCGTAGCTATGAAGCCTAAACACAAAGAAAGTATCTTGAACGTGTGCCCACAATGTGCAAGCAAAATTGTTGTGTGGAACATTGACGATCCGTACTTTTTACCCCATGGATACGCTGGGAAGATATTCAATCAGATCAAAGATAAGGTTGCAGAGTTGGCCAATTCACTATAAAAAATGGCAAGGGAGCTTGCAACGCATGTTTCATACATTGTGCGCGTGTAAAAACGATAGGTTAAAATAGTTTAGAAAATAAACTAGACAGCAAGGTGAAAAACAAAATGTCTTGTTGTGGATCCAAAAAAGCAAAACCCGAACCTGACGATCCATGTAAATGTGGAAGCGGAAAGAAGTATAAAGAATGCTGCGGACAATAAGCATGCAAAAGTAGCCAAGAAACATATCACACCTTTTTTCTTTTAAACACACACCTTATAATCAAAGGCAAACAGCAACTCTAATTATGCTGAGCAAATAATAGAGGGTAAAGTGAACTATCCGTGAAGGTCGTTCTCATTATCGCAGATGGAATGGCGGATGTTCCCCTCAAAGAACTAAACGCCAAAACCCCCTTAGAAGCAGCTGAAAAACCATCCCTCAATCGTGTAGCAGAGTTCGGCATCTGCGGCATGATAGATGTCATAGCACCAGGCATTCCTCCAGGAAGCGACACAGCTCACCTTGCCCTACTGGGCTACAATGTAATAGAAGTTTACACTGGAAGGGGAGCATTAGAAGCAATTGGCTCAGAAATAGACATTCTTCCAAACGACTTAGCTTTTCGATGCAACTTTGCCACTGTCGACGAGGAGTTCAAGGTAATAGACAGAAGAGCTGGAAGAATAGAGAACGATGATGCAGCGAAGTTGACAGTTGCTATCAAGGAATCACTTCGAGCAGACCCACCCCAAGTAGGTGACGTGCTGTTTAGAAACACCGTTCAACATCGCGCAATACTGCGCCTTAGCGGGCCAAACCTGTCCATCATGGTTTCTGACACCGATCCCCATAAAACCGGAGTCAAAGTATCAAATGCTCGTCCTCTTGAAGGAAGCAGAGAAGCAAAAAACACCGCGGACATTCTAAATAAGCTCACACGTCAATTCCACGAAGCACTGAAAAATCATCCGGTGAACAAAGAAAGAAAGAAGAAAGGACAACTGCCGGCTAACATGATTCTTTGCAGAGGCGTTGGACAGCTACCTGAGATTGACCCACTTGCCCTCCTTTATGGGATTCGTCCAGCAGCAATCGCAGCCATGCCTCTTGTAAAAGGTGTTTGTAAAACTGCTGGGATGCGTTTGATTTCGGTTCCAGAAGCTACGGGAACGTACGAAACTGATGTCATTGCGAAGGCAAGAGCGGCAGTAAGTGCTTTGCAATCCTACGATTTTGTGCTTGTTCATGTAAAAGCTACAGATCTTGCAAGCCACGATGGCAAGCCTGAGAAGAAAATAGAGATGATTGAAAAAGTAGATGCATTGGCCGGTCACATCATAAAAAATGTTGATATGGACGAGACGTTGATTGTGGTGACTGCGGATCATACAACTTCGTCGATAAGGAGGGCGCACAGCGGTGAGCCAGTGCCTGTTGCGATTATGGGACATGGCGTCCGTACAGATGATGTTAAAGAGTTCGGTGAAAGGGCTTGTGCAAAAGGAGGACTTGGTCGAATCAGAGGGCAAGACTTGATGCCTATACTTGTCAACTTGCTTGGAAAAGCTGAGATGGCAGGCTCCTAATTTTATCTGATCCGTAATAGTCTCCATTCGCGATAGTCTGTCGCTACTTTTATGTATCCTCTGAGCATCTTATCCACTTGTGCATCACCTGTGTCGACTCTCAAAACTCCTCCTTCAATGCTTCGAATTTTGCTTCTGGTCGCCAACACGATAATCTTCTCTTTTTCAACAAGTCTAATAATTCTCGGACTAATCTGCTGATTACCTCGCCCGAACAAGATTCCTTGTCTCCCAATCGGGGAAACAACAATCCACGTGCTCTGCCAATCGTCTATTTCTTTCATCAATATCCGCTCGTTAACATCCTTTACCACTCTGCCTTCGTGGTAGATGTCAACTCCAAGGAGAGTTTTTTCCACCCCCAGAAAGTCCGCTACACATTTTATGGTGGTGCCGGGGCCGAGGATACATGTGGCTTCAGGGCCAATCTCTTCAACTATGAAACGAGCGACAGCTAGTTGATTTTCATGTTCATCTAACGTCTCTGGCGATACCTGTTTGCTTCCTTGAATGCGCATAGGCAAGAAAGGACCTTTTAGAAAGCCATAGAGCCGAATGTTGAAACGGTCGCTTCTGATGACTGCCTCATCTGCGTCCATTATCTCAAAGTCTGCAAGTTGGGCTTCTTCTTTGAGAAAGGCCTCAATGATGTAGGCTGCATCTTCAGGATTGATAGCAAATATTCCGCTATACATTTTCACGCCAGACGGAATACCCAGAACCGGTACGGAGCCTAAACCGGATAACGCGTCTAGAACGTCTCTTGCCGTGCCATCGCCGCCTACGAAAAGAATGAGGTTGACCTTGCACTCAGCCATCAACCTTACCGCCTTTTTGGTGTCTTCTGCTGTTGTTCTGGTTGTTATTTTCATTGGCAATATGTCAGCTTCCAGACTCGTAGAATGAATCACTTCTTCGCCCATTGTGGCTGGGCATGTTACTAATTGGATTCTCTGATTTAGTCCAAGTTCTTTCAGTTTTTTCAAAAACTCTATTCCTCTTTCAGTGGCAATAGGTTTCGCTCCCATCTCAACGGCTTTTTCGAAGACGCCGTCTGTCCCTTTTAATCCGACTTTTCCACCCATGCCTGCAATGGGGTTTATAAGAAAACCTATTCTCATAATACGTCTTTTATCAAGACCCAAATATTAATGCATGCACATCTTGTTGAACTGTGGTTCGGGCTTGTTCTTCTATGAACTCCGCGAAATGCAAGCATAAGAATAGTCTAGGGCTTCTTCAACCATAGACGCGCTTGAAAGCCTTCTCCGTCAGTACATGCATGCATGCAGATTGATAAAAACCAAACCAACAACCAAACCAACGTCTCTAACTAACGGTTCTGGAGTGGAAAGGGGATTTGGTTTTATTTGTTGTTGGTTGATTTTTTAAAGGGTAAAGGAGTGTAGTGGGGTTTGGTGGCTTAAAGCCTCAATTGATGGAAATATCATGGTGTCTACGTAGTTCCTAATTTGGAGCATACGGTTTAACCGTATGTTAACTTACTAAAAACGCACAAGTATATAGGAGAGAGACATAAGAGATGCATGCGAAGGCTCGGGCTGAGAGATGGAGAATAAAACGAGAAAGAGAACTTGAAGGAGAAATTAGTAATGCCAATAAAAGTATCCCAAGGTAAGCCCCGATTCACAATCTACATATATGACAATGAACACCGAGGCAAAAAACACATCCTGCAAGTACATGCGGACGATAAAACTGCGCTTGTAGATGTCGCAAGAATGATAGAGGATGCACTAGCATGAAAACCACTGAGTATTTCCTGTTAGATAGGCAAGGAAAAATCAATGCGCGCGCGTGCAAACAAGCTAAAGAGACGACATGGAAACGGGAAATGCGATGGTTGTGCTTTTCTATGTTAGCAGTGGAGCTGTCTCCCGATTTCCCCGCGAACTCCCTTTTTTCTTTTTTCAACTGACCATCAATATCCGCTGATACCAAAGCCTATATCAAACCACAACAAAACGATCAGTTGAGATGCATCGCCCTAAGCTTTCGAGAAGGCAAATCAAAATTCTCGTGTGTGTATCAATAATCGCGGCTGTCGTTATAGCGTTTTTCTATGGCTCTTGGCTTAATTTCCAGACGTACTACTTGGGCGTAATGAAAGACCTGAACAGTTCTGAAACCAAAGCATACATGCGCAATAAGATCAATGGATCCCACAACTTTATTGAACTTCTGAACTGGACAAGTCAGAATCTCAATTGGTCCGAGGAGAGCTTTACGCGATACTCTAAGCCTCAACAGATTCTGAACCAAGGGAAAGGCAGATGTGGAGAATTCACTATTGTTTATATAGCTGCCTGTTTGGCGTTTGGCTATGAGGCCAGAATCGTTGTTTCCCGGCAATTCTATCAGATTGGTCACGGTTTTCATACATGGGCGGAAGTGAAATTGGATGGCGTTTGGACTCACGTCGATCCCAGTCCTACAGCTTTCTGGAATGACACTTCACGTTACAGAAGCTGGAATTGGGGACCAAGAATCACACTGAACGTTTTTGCTTTTGAAGATGGCCAAATTGAAGATGTCACTTCACGATACAGATAAGCAAACGCAACTCTCTTTTTTCTAAAAACTGTTAGTAAACGGGCACTCATATGCATGCATGCAAATTCAGAAAACCAGACATGGACGCTTGTGGCATCGGGGAACAGACCAAAGGGTGCTTAGGACTCGTAGGAGCTCAGGCGCAGTCCCATATTCTCCGCAGAAGCCTCGAAACGCAGGGTTCGAGCGCGTAAGAGGGAGAGCGAGCCAACACCAGGGGATATCCACACCCGATTCAAATTGAACACATGAATTAAAAGGTTGAACAACCGTTTTTCAACGGTTGAAAAATCCTGAATTTCCCATGATTTTCTTAAATGATGGTGCACTGTTCAGAACAAAGCTTTGAATTGATGAAGAAATACATAGATATTCCTGACAAAAATCAGAAACTAGGAATCTAGAATCAAATTTCAGTTCTGGAGAAGTGAAACTAATATGCACAAATTATGAGACTTGCCTAAAAGTGGCGGGCCCGTGGGTACTCGAAACGAATTTGTAGCGGGTCCTTCCTTAGAAGCTTACACACCATTAACGAGCGCGTGCTCTCTGTCTAGAGCTGGCAGGGTTTAGCGATAATCTCCTTGATCACCGTGTCAAAGAGTCTATGTGAGTTTGCAGGCTTGATGACAACAGCAGTATCTGCACCCCTTCCTGAACCAGCAATCGCTATCACGTCTTTATCTGCAGGAATTACTCCAGCATCCGTGGCCATCGCAACGATCTCAACTGCTACTTTCGTTCCCTGACCAAACATCCGCAACGTCTGCGCTATAATGCCCACAGGAAACATCGTATCAAACTTGGCTTGTATAGCTCTATTTACCCCTGAGAAAGCATGCGTAGCTATCACTATTTTGCCTCCACTCGCTCTAATCTTCTCTTGAATTTCGTTGATAAGTTCTTGTACGCCGGGTTCCTTGAGACCCGTAACATGGGGTACTACTACAACGCTGTTACCCTTGAAAACCTCGAGTGCTTTAACCGCTGTATTGCCTCTTGTGCTGGCCACTACTATATGCTTAATGCCAAGCTCATCAGCACGAATCTTCGCTTCTTTAAGCGTTTCATCTGTATTAACCTCTCCAGGACCAGGGAAGTATAGAACAGACTTTTTCAAATACAAACACCAACACATAGAATGTGACACATACTTATATCGATTCACCGTATGCATGCATCCACTGTGAGGAGGGATTCAAATCCCACCCTCTCACTTTTCAGGCAAAGCTCATGATTTGTGCATATGGACGATTCCTCGTCGAACCAAAAAGCAATGTCTGGACGTCTCTTAGGCTTAGGCGGCATCTCACTAGAAAAAGGGTGTGAAATTAATCCCGGGATTAATTACCCCCCTCCCCCCCTGCATGTATGTATGCCTCAAGGGAGCCCGCACGGAGCTGGATGAAGCAACCGAAAATAAACGTGGATTTAATTTCAAACGGCCCATGTTACATATGATTTTGCAAAGCTTGTTTTAGATAAGTTTTTTAGCATAAAAGCTAAATGGATTATTTCTCTCAAGCTTATGCCAGCTTGTATGCATACGGAGAGATGAAGAATATGTATGCTGTTGTTAAGACAAAACGAGCACCTGGCGCAGAAGTCACTATTGTGAATATTCCGAAGATTGAAAGAAGCGAAGTTCTTGTAAAAGTTAAAACAGCTGCAATATGTGGCACAGATGTTCATATTTGGGATTGGAATAAGTGGGCACAGGAACGAATGAGGAAAATCCCATTAATATTTGGACACGAGTTTTGCGGTGAGGTTATAGATATAGGCGTAGACGTAACCAGTGTAAAGGTTGGCGACTTTGTATCCGCAGAGACACACATAGTAGACGGCACTTGCTATCAATGTCAAACCGACCGCATGCACGTTTGTCGACATATGGAAATATTAGGTGTTGACAGAGACGGCGTATTTGCAGAGTACGTTGCCTTACCCGAGAGAAACGCGTGGAAAAACGACCCGAAACTTGATCCAGCAGTTGCATCCATCCAAGAACCCTTGGGAAATGCCGTTCAAACAGTCTTGCCGAAGGACAATGTTGAAGACATTGCTGGAAAAGACGTCGCTGTCTTAGGCTGCGGCCCAATCGGATTGATGGCTATTGCTGTCGTTAAGACGTTAGGCGCGGCAAGAATTTTCGCCACTGCAGGTGGTTCAAACAAAATGCGCATGGATTTAGCTACGAAAATGGGGGCAGACTTCGTTCTTAGCGCCAGAGAGGAAGGCGAGAACATTCCTCAGAGAATACTTACCGAAACCGATGGAAACGGCGTCGATGTTGCTTTAGAAATGTCAGGATCTCCGATGGCTTTGAAGCAAGCCTTCGAGATACTAACGCCTGGTGGAAGAGTTTCCTTGCTAGGGCTCTTCGATACATCAGTCATGTTTGATTTCAACGATGCCATGATATTCAAGGCGGCAACGGTGTATGGCATTTCTGGCAGACGCATGTTCCAAACTTGGCATCAAGTCAAGGGTTTACTCTCCAATTCAGAGTTTAGAAATAAGATTGCGTCCATAATTTCGCACAAACTTGCCATGGAGGACGTAGAGGAAGGCATCGAGTTAATTAACTCAAAAAAAGCCGCGAAGGTTGTCTTAGAGCCTAAATGGTAAAAAAAATATTGAAAAATTGAACGTCGTAGTCTGTCGTGTTTTTCTTATTCGGTTTCTTCTTCCGTGGATTCGCCTTCTGCAGTTGTCTCAACTGTTTCAGTTTCCTCTGTAACTGCCTCTGTCTCAGCCTCGACAGGTTTCTCTTCTGCCTCTCCGACTGCCTCTGTAGGTTTCTCTTCTGCTTCTTCAACCGCTTCTGCTTCAGCGATCTCTTCTGTTTCAGTTTCCTCTGTAACTGCCTCTGTCTCAGCCTCGACAGGTTTCTCTTCTGCCTCTCCGACTGCCTCTGCCTCAGCAAATCTTCTGCTTATACTGGTTATGCGTATTCTCACATGGTCACCCTGTTTCGTGTTTGGCACAAAGCATACTAAACCTTTGATTCGCGCTATTCCTTCGCCTCGGCGACTAATCTCTAGGATTTCAACGTCATACTCTTTTCCTATTTCAACTGGTTTTGGAGGAAAACGTTCAGAACCGAAGTTTCTGCCGCCTCTTCTTCCACTACTTCCATACTGCATTCTTTCACCTCTTTTCAATTCATTAATAGACATTTTGGCACAAGGTTTCGAAGTTACATCACGGTTAATTGTCCATATTTACCGACGTTGAGTTGGATTTCTCCGCGGAACGAGGTTACGTAGCCATTTTCGATTTTAACTGTGTCGTTTTCGTTGACTTCTTCGATTTGGTCGTTCCATAATGTTAGTTTTATTTGTCCAGTGTCGTCACTTATAATCGCCGTTGCTACGCGCAATGTTTCGTTTTTGTATCTAGACGTGACTTCGCGCGTTGCGGTTTTTTCAAGGACTTTTGCTTCCACGTCTACTCGCTTCAATCCATTTCTTAAATCCTTTATTTTCATTTTTCTCCTCCCGTATCATTTACTTTTTCCGCTAGGGCGAATTCTCTGTTGGCATTAGCTATTTTGACCATTAATCTTTCGCTGGTCTTAGATTCAAGCACGAAAAATTGAAATCTTCGCATTCTTGCCGTTTCGTCTTCGTGACTTCCAATGCCGCCAATCATAACTTCAAGTTTCTTTTCCTCTTTAACAGGGATTTCCTGCTCAAAAGCCATCTGATGTTGCTGGCTTTCTTCACCAAATCTTAGTAGCTGTTTTCCTTGTATTCTCGCTTTTTCTGTAAGCCATCTTGACATCTGTACGGTTCGTCCCTTAATGCGGTGCTAGCCACCAAAATGGAAACCACGTAAGGAGTGTTGCGACTTACCTGTTACATGGTGTTGTTCTGGTAAGCTAGTGGTGTTGAAGGAAGATTCCGTTGAATATAAGTTTTATTATCGTGCTTGCTATTGAAAGATTATGCATGCTTTACTAGCATGCTGGGTCTGGAGAATAGTATTTCAAGAATAGTATCTTCAGTTAAGGTGGAGCGCTTCTTAACTCCCCTTTTTTAGACTAAGAATTCCATTTGCTTTGGTTGTTCATGTTATTGAAGTAGGTTTGCTATATTTCAAAAACATTTATAGGCTTGAACTGCGTTTAATGGCATTGAACTTAATTTAGGTTGTGTGAATATAATTGAGTAGAGGTCAACCACCTGGAATAAGGATAACTCAAAGGGATTTAGCTGAAGGAAGTGAAGTTGATTTCACAGATGAGCAAGAATATTGGAACACATACAAGCTTTCTGATGGGACAACTCTGAAGGTCAAGCTAGTCTTGAATGGCGTGAAACGACTTAAGAAATGTAACCCTGATGGAATGCCAATATACCTGATTCGAAGCCAGAATATCGTCAGAACAGTTGATGTGCCAGCTGCGCTTAAAGCAAAGCCAAAAGAATCAACATTCAAGCCGGTGTAACTTGCTAATGATTGATTAATGAGTCACGCTCAACCAGCGCATTTAAGCAAGAAGCTCTGAAAGCTAAAAGCGAAACTAAAAAGCCAAACAGAAAAGGATTCCAGTGTAATTTATGCGGTTGACAAACGCAACAACGACTACACAAAAGTTTCTCGGATATGTCCTAAATGTGGAAATGAAAAGGCGTTTCGTTGGTTTTCAACCATTTCTGGTGAACATACAGGTATAAGACGAGAAAGAACAATAGAGCATTTCAAATGCGCAAAACGTTCTTACTCTTGTAGCACGAGTTCTTAAGGAGCTGCGTTCGCGGGATGCATTGGAAGCTCATGATGTTTCATCTGGAACATTGAGTAGGATCAAAAATGTGTTCGAGTTTGAGAAGGCATTAGCTGACGAGTGTGAAGGACAGTTATTTGTTTAGATTTGTGAGTTCCTTCGCTTGTGCGCGCAAGCGAGATTTAAAATGTGAATGCACTATAATTAATGCTGAAAGCACAGCTGTACAGTGATAGGGTGAAACAAAACTGTTCACGCTAGAAGCAAAACAGAAAATCTACCGAATCAACAACTTCAGAATCGGTGGACAGCCTGGAGAATTGCCTACCGTTCTAATCGGCAACATCTTCTATAAAGGCATGCCAGAAGTTTCAAACCACAGAGAAGGCAGTTTTGACAAAAAAACAGTTTTAAAATGGATCAGACTTGCTGAGACGATTTCCGAGAAAAGCGGAGTGCCCCACTTTCTAGACATTATGGCAATGTATCCAGAAGCAATAAGGAGATACATTGCCTTCGTTTCGGAGCAAACAAATACTCCTTTTCTAATTGACGGCGCTAATCCAGAGACGAGAATAGCTGCTTTAGATACTGTTAAACAACTTAACCTTGAGAAATACGTGATATTCAACGGAATTACGCCTAAAACCTCACAAAACGAATTAGTAGCCATCAAAGATGCTGGCGTCAACGCGGCGGTTGCAATGGCATTCAACGAATTCGATTACTCTCCAGAGGGCAGAATCAGCATACTGGAAGGTTCGACAGAATATATCGGACTGCTTGGCATGGCAAAAAAAGCAAAGGTGGAAAAAATCCTTATAGATACAATAGTTTTCGATGTACCTAGCATCTCTTACGCCGCAGAGGCTATCAAACTTGTGAAAGAACAACTAGGATATCCTGCTGGTTGTTCACCCGCAAACGCAATGTACTCTTGGAAACAGGCGTTGAAAGGTTCAGTTTTAAGAGAGGGCTTTGCAGCATCCAACGCATCTGCGCACACAATTGCTCAGTGTTGGGGTGCAGATTTCCTCATCTATGGACCAATAAAACAAGCTAAGAACATGATTCCTGCGTGTGCTGTCAACGACGCGATAATTGCTTACTATACTATGAAACGTTTCGGAACCAAACCGCTGGTCAAGAACCATCCGCTTTACAAAATCTTTTAGTGAGCAAAGCCTTGACTTTTTTCAAGCAGTCTTGCGCGTCAACTGCGTAAGCATCAAGTTCATACTCTCTACATGTCTGTTCGGAAACCGTGTTGCCTCCTATTATCACTTTTATTTTGTCTCGTAGGTTTTCTTTTTTCAAAATGTCCACTACTACTTTTAGGTATGGGATTGTTTCTTCCATGGATATGGAAATAGCTATAATCTGTGCTTCTTCACGAACTACAGCCTTTACAAAGTCCTCAGGAGCGACGTCTTCGCCTAAATTAATAACTTGAAAACCTGCTGATTGAAGTGTCGCGGCTACAATGTCTTTTCCTAAACCTTGAATGTTCCCTTTCAACGAGCCAATAACGATTTTCCCTTTCACTGTGGCGGGTTCAGCCTCTAAATATGGCTCAAGAACTTTGAAAGCTTCCCGCATCGCTGAGGCAGAAGACGCAACGTCAATAACGAAGTATTCCCTTCTTTCGTAACGTTCATCAACAGTTTTCATGGCTTTCATTAGTGTGTCCAAGGCCGTATTGACTGCGATTCCTCGGTTCATTATCTGTTCAGCAATTTCTTTTGCCTTTTTCATGTTACCAACAACAACAGCATCTTTCAGTTCTTCCAAGATCTTCTTACTCAACCCTTAACCTCACCAAGCATGAAGTCTGCATAACTACTTAGGATTATTAGTCTTTTCAACTTCTAGTCGTTGCACGTAGCGACAAGACTTATATTAGTTTTCTCATTCTACCATGAACGGTTTAGAACATGTGCGAATTCACAGTGTTTCTGAATAAAGAAATCGTTTACAGAGACGCAGTCTACGTTAAGCATGAGGGAAACAAGGTGCTGCTAAAAGACGTCTTAGGTGTTACTAAGACAATAGAAAACTGTAAGATTGTTGAAGTTGATGTGGGTTCGGAACGATTAGTTCTCGCTTCAGAGTAACAACACTGAAACATACAGAAAAAAGCTGAGTGGAGATAGTCATTTCTATTCATTGTGGTCATCCTCCGCAAACTGCAGGTCCTTTCAATAGTTCTTGAATCAGCTTATGTATGGCAGATTTAAAGGCGCGCTCTTCTCTGCACATTCGCGGTGTTTTTTGATCGCGAATTCTATTCCTTGGCGCAGATAATCCTTCGTCAGTACACCTACAATGTCTTGAACAGGTTTTCCTTGACAGAAGAACTTCAAAGTAGGTGTACCCATCATACCATATTTGGCAGCAGGCTCTTGGCTCTCTAGGCTCTTCATGACATCGAATTTCGCGAGTTTCAGTTTGCCTACAAACTCCTTTGAAAGTTCAACATAAACCGGCTCAACCATCTTGCAGTAGGGAGATTGTGGATGCCAAAACTCAACAATAACTAAATCCTTTGAGTCTGGAACCTCCTCTTTCCAGTTCGATGCGTTTGTCTCCACTATGCTATTGAACATTCCAAATTACGTAAATTCTCTCTTAACTTGGAGACTTAGTTATTTTCGTGACAAAGACGAAATCGCTCTACTTGAGGAAAGGCAAATAGGTAACTAGGTACCTAACCAAAACGAGGAAAACCGAGTGAAAATAGCGGTTTCCAGCTAGGCTGGAGACATCTCCCGCAACTCCCCATTTTTCTGGAAGAATTCCATGAAATACAAAGATAACTGTCTTTATAGGAATGCGCGCGCTCCCTTGTAGGGAAGGTTCAAATCCCACTCCTCCCGTCTAAAACAAAACTCTGTTCTATGTTGCACCATTAGAAATAATAGCCGAGAGTTAGTTCGAGACCCGGTTTAAACCCTTGATTTTTCCTTGAACCCAGAAATCCAATTGTAAGTTCATCTTGAAGTGGTGATGGGGTTAGTGCTGCACCACAGGTTGGAATTTTCTCCCAAAGACTCCTCGCGCATAAAACTTATGTTCTCACATCCCTATAACGCCGCTGGAGGAGAGAAGTAGTGACCCACGAATCACTCTCATCCCTTGAACCAAAGATCATCAAGAAGCTTGCAACGGCAGTCTATCCATCCTTTGCGATGCTGGCAGGAATGCAACTTGACGTGTTTACAACTCTCAAAGGTGGACCCTTGAGCGCTGAGCGGCTTGCCGACTCGATAGGTACCAAACCTGCCAAACTAAAGCCGCTTCTATATGCTCTTATGGCTGCGAGGCTGCTGACCATGAAAGGAGATATTTTCTCCAACACAGATGAAGCTAACCATTTCTTAGTCCGAGAAAGCCCCTACTATATAGGAGACCATGCATACATCAATCCACTAATAATGCTCGGCAATTGGGACGCTGCCCTCAAGACTGCAGAGTCGATTCGAACAGGAATACCACAGGCAAAGTATGATTTCTCAGAAAAGTCAGAAGAAGAATTGGAATCGCTCTTTCGCTGCACACGCCCAATTGCCGTCAGAGCAGGACTCGAGCTGGTGGCGAGATATGATTTTTCCTCCTACAGCACGTTGTTGGATGTTGGTGGGGGCTCGGGTGGACTTACCATCGCGATAACCGAGGCTTGCCCCAATATTCGGGCGACGGTAGCAGACCTTCCATCCGTTACGCCGGTCACACGACGTTTCGTGGAGGAAGCAGGCGCCACTGATCGGGTTCAAGTCATGACCGCTGACGTGGTGTGTGATCCACTGACTGGTTCATTTGATGTCGCAGTCTTAAGAGCACTTATCCAAGTGCTTTCGCCAGATCAGGCGCGTCGCGTAATTAAAACCGTAAGCGAAGTGATAAATTCAGGTGGGGTAATCTACATTCTTGGCCATATTCTGGATAACTCACGAATTTCCCCCCTAGAAGAGGTAGGGCATGGTATAGTCTATCTAAACGCGTATGACGTTCCTGCTCCTTACACAGAACAAGAGCACAGAGATTGGCTGACCGAGGTAGGCTTCAAGCTAATTGAGCGCGATACGCTACCGAATGGGGACGGTGTTATTAGGGCTCGAAAACCCGCTTGAGGCACAATGTCAATATACTATGGTGATGCGAGCGCAACAAGGATTTAAACCAGAGGTATGCCACGGAAATCCGAAAATTTCCTCTACTCCTCTTTAGCATACGCGCTGTACTTATGCCCATCCCAAAGTAAGAGTCTTTCAATCTTAAATTAAGCATGAGAAATCAAACTCGCTAACTTCTTTTTTTCTTTAGGCTTTTCAATTGTTGATGAATTCTTTCTTTAAGACTTTTCAAGGAACTTCCTAGAACTTCAATTTGGTTTACGTCTCCTTCTCCGAGGCCCCTTTTAATGGCTTCTTGTATCAATGGCATTTTCTCCGGATTCAAGCCAACAAGAGTGGCTCCAACAACCTCCACAGCAACTGCATCCCTGCCAACCAAAAGGATGTTTGTCTTTATTCCTTTATCCGAGGTCGGACAATAGGTGTAAGTGCCATCTAGGATGGCGAGGTCTATTCCACCTATCGCCTCATAGGTGTCAAGGAGGACTGTTACCAGCTTCTTGTGTAGCCTCGCTTTCTTTCGTTCTGGAATCAAGCCCAATAGATTCTTCAAGACAGTTCCTTTCTCATATTTGCGTAATGTATGAGTGCTTACTAGGACGTTGGGCTTGAAGAGGATATTTGAGAAGCTCATTTTTTCATCGGCTATGCTGACTTCTCTAGTGTTTATATCATCGGAGAGGTTGAACGGTACAACTCGTTCAGCGAAGAGCTTTTTATAGATTTGCAGTCGTTCTGAGCCAGTCCCTTTGTAATTATCTGACTCCGCTATGAAGATATGTGGAGCTCTGTTGAAGCTATTGATGATTGCATTAACTATGTTGACTGTGGGATGGTTCTTCTTCTTATGGTCGAAGATTCCTGGCTTGATAACGACAGATCTCCTTGCCGTGTTCAAATCGTCGATTTTCTCGATTAGTTTGAGAGCTTGTTTAAGCGATCTTTGAACATTTTCATCGAGTTCGAATATTGCAACTTTTGATGCCGTGCCTTCCACCTTCAGCTAAAATTAATATGCACGCTTGTTATGGAGGTCTCAATGCCTTTTGAGGATTCGAATTGCTTTGTTTAGACGGAGGTCTGGCTTGTATTTTGCTCTGCATGGATGTCCTTCCGCCCTAAATATTTGAGGTTTCTTCAGGGTGGCGACAATTGACCAGATCGTGCCGAGTTGAATCTTTTTCTGGTGGGAGCACACGTATCCGCTGTGGTTCGACAAGATTTTCTGGGCGGTTTTGACATCGATTTTTCCATCATGTTGTTTGAGTGCATCATAAATCGTTGTGTATCTGGGTACCGAGTCCCAGTTCAGTCCAGATCTTTCTTTTTGGTCTTCCATTTCTAGCATTTCAGGATGCAGAAAATGGTTAGTGCAGACTATGAAGCTGTCGCCCTCTTCGGGGTTGCGGGCTCTTACTTTGTCTGGAGAAGCTTCAATAACCGCCATGTTACCTTCCTTATCAGCGACCAAATAGTTACTTGTGGTTGAGAAGTGTGCATTTGAAAGAGTTTTGACACCTTCTTCCACGTTTGCACATTTATCAAGGACACATCTTATTATGAGGGGGAAGTTGATGCCTGGTTTGATGATTTTTTCTGCTACCCCTGTCATGGCTATTGCTAAATCTTTCTCGTTTACGCCGTCTTCTCTTCCAACAAAAATGTCTGAATGACCCAAGCTCCCATAGCCATCTTCAGGAAGGGTGAGATAGCTTGCGATGTATTTTTTAAAGCTGTAGTAGGAGTCATAGTTGCGTCCAAATACAACATCAGAACCGTTGAATGTTGCGAACACACTGCACATAGGCTCGACTTTGAAAGCCCCAATGCTTAGGAAGAAGGCTGTCAGCTGTTCGTATGAAGCGTGACAAGCCTCTGCGAATCCCTGTATTTCCTCCAAGATTTCTGGAAAAACTCGTCTAACCTCTTTTTCACTTTTTCTTCCAAAATCGAGCTTTTCAGTTGATTGTTCCGAGACTCTGAACCCGTGCTTGTACAAGATGCTTCCGTATTTGTAACCCATCTCATAATATGTGCCTTTGACTCTGGGATGAAACATGAGACATCGCATCTTTACCATTCCAATGATCCTTGCTCCAAAATAATCCTTTCCGACGCTTATAGCAAATTCTTAGGTATTATGCAAATTTTTTCTGCCAATAAGCAAACTTATTTGCTAAATGGCAAATACTATGCCTAATTGTAGGAGGCATTTAGTATTAGCGGCTATGAGAAAACTGAAAGGATTTTGAAAGCACTGGCTTCCAAATCAAGATTACAAATTTTGGAATGTATACAAAAAGGAGTTTCTAATCCTGGTCAGATAGCAAGAGAGTTGAAGCGACACAGATCAACTATTGAAAAGCATTTAAGAGTGCTTCTATCGGCAAAAATCGTTGAAAAAGTTCCATCATTGAGTAAAGGCGGTCAGTTAACAATTCGTTATACGATGCGAGAGAATACGAAAAAACTTCTATTCAGAATTCAAGAAGTTTCCCAAAACTTCTAGGAAGATCTGCTCTACTTCAGGAAACGTAAATAAGCCACTAGGAGAAAAAAGGGTGAAAACGAGGAATATCGAGTGAAAATAGCGGTTTCTGGGAAGGGCGGAGTGGGCAAAACCTTAATTGCAGGAGCCCTTGCCTGCTCTTTCGCTAGCAAGGGATTAAAGACAATTGCCATTGATGCTGATCCTTCTCCGAATCTTGCCTTAACCTTGGGTCTACCGCTAAAGAAAGCACGAGATTTAGTGCCGATATCGGAAAACAAAGAGCTAGTTGAATCAAAAACAAACACTGGGGTCTCAGGCGTCTACCGCCTTTCTTTCACCGTAGACGACATTGTTCGAGATTTTTCTGTTCAAACTCCTTGTAATGTGAATTTAATAGTGATGGGAACAGTACAATCGATGGGCTCAGGGTGCACTTGCGCTGCGAATGCTGTTGTTCGCGCTTTGCTTCGCCATTTGGTGGTGGAGCGGGACGAGGTGGTGCTTCTCGATATGGAAGCAGGTGTCGAGCATTTGGGTCGAGGAACCGCGAAGCATGTCGACACTATGTTGATCGTTGCAGACTCCAGCATAAAATCTTTGGAAACTGCTAAGCACATCCATAGGCTAGCCAAGGAAGCAGGCATTAAACAGGTTTTTCTAATTGGGAATAAGGTGGCAAGCGAACCGCAGAAGGACGCGATTAAGAAATTCGCTGAAAACAACAGCTTGAACATGCTGGATTTCGTGCCTTTCGACGAACAAGTCGTGAAGGCGGAGATGCAAGGAGAGACGCCGCTTAAATATGAAGATTCTTCTGCGGTACGAGCTATTGAAAATTTGGGCGCGAGAATCATCCAGATCAGACGGTAGTACGAGATTAACAGTTGTGTTTATTTGCATGCGCTTGGAGATAATAGATGAGTATTTAATCCTGCTAGCCCCGAAAACTGCAAAGGATGCAAAGATTGCTCATATAGATGTGAGCTAAAGCAATTACAGTAACACACGCTTTTCGAAATACATCAGCGCTAATTTTTGCAGGCGCGCAAAGTATAAGAATCGGCAGAAGTAACACAGAGAAAGATGAGTTAGATGCAAACAATTGTCTCTATGGGTAGAGGGGGAAGCGGAAAAACAACTTTTGTCTCTCTCATGACCAAATACTTCATTGAAATCGGCGATATTCCTCTCCTTCTTGTAGATGTAGATCCTGATCAAAACTTGGGAGAAATGGTTGGAATAGACCTTAAAGAAGAGGGGAAGAAGACAATATCTGAGTTATTGCTTGAAACCTTTAAGGAGAAAGGAGGCACCACAGTCGGGGTACCTCCTTCAGAAAGAATAGAAAGTAAGATCTGGGAAAAGGGACTATATGAAGGAAACTCTTTTGATCTGATTGCCGTTGGTACAAAATTTATGGAAGGCTGTTACTGTTTACCAGATGCTGCGTTGAAAAAAGCCTTGGAAAGGTTAACGAAGACCTACAGACACGTTCTCGTTGATTCTCCAGCTGGATTAGAACACCTAAACAGAAGAATAACTTCTCAGGTAGACGACATATTTGACATAATAGATCCTTCCCAGAAATCCTTCAACCATATTGAGAGAGCATGCAGAGTTGTCAAAGAGGTTAAGATCGATTTCAAAAATTTCTACGTTATCGCGGGCTATCGAGTTCCAGAGAAACTAGAAGCAGAAGTTGAAAAAAGAATAAAACTGAAATATCTGGGGAAAATCGCCTACGACAAAGATGTCGAAAACTATGTTCTCTCTGGAAAACCTTTACTTGAGCTCCCTTCCTCATCCTTTGCATACATTTCAGTGAAAAAGCTCATGGCAGAAGCAGGTTACTAAACTCGTTAAAACGTCTCATTGAAAACTTTTACAGAGCTTACAAACCTAGAAATTGAAAAGCAATCGTTGAAAGGAATGAAGACTTCCTGAAAATAGAAAAAATAAAGTAAAAGATGGGTGCGCGAAAGGTTAATTAAGATTCTTGGCAATTTACTACACTCTAAATATAGATTGTAAATATGTCAGAGGTCATGGATATTGAGTAAGAAAGACTTGTTTTTGAAAGCAGAAGAATTGAAAACAGATGTTACTGTCTTGAAGGACGTTGAACTGTCCATTGGCAGGATTCTCGAAGAGACATGGAAAGAACCCATGGGCCCAACCCAGTTTCCCTCTATAACTAGCTTGCGAGAGTGGGACATGAAGCTCCTCAACAGGTACAAACCCTTCTATCTACCCTTCTGTGACGTCTGCTGCCTTTGCACCTTCGGAAAATGCGACCTTACCGGAGACAAGCGGGGCGCTTGTGGGTTGGATATGGCAGCCCAGCAGTCTCGTATGGTTCTCCTTGCTTGCTGTATTGGCGCGGCCACACATACTGCTCATGCCCGACACCTAGTAAAACACTTGATAAAAAAGTATGGCAGAAACAGTCCCCTCGACGTAGGGGGACTATACATAGACATAGAAGCTCCTGTAACCCGCCTAGTTTGTGGTATTCGACCGCAAAAGCTCAAAGACCTAGAAGACGCCCTCGACTACTGCGAAGAACAAGTTACACATCTTCTCTCAGCCACCCACACTGGACAGGAGGGAAGCAACCTAGACTTTGAATCCAAAGTTCTTCACGCGGGGATGGTGGATCAGGTTGGATTGGAAATCGCAGATCTAGCGCAAATCTCGGTCCTCGGCTTTCCAAAAGCTGACCCAGAAGCTCCTCTGACTGACTTGGGCTTCGGCATAGCCGACATCGCTAAACCTACAATTTTGGTCATTGGTCATAATGTTCCATCCTCTGTTGGGATAATTGACTACCTAACCAACAAAGGATTGCTGGGCAAAGTCGAAGTTGTAGGAATATGCTGCACTGCTCACGACATCACTCGATACAGCTCCATGGCTAAGATAGTTGGTCCGATATCTTGGCAATTACGTTATATTAGAAGCGGATTAGCCGACCTCATTGTAGTGGATGAACAATGTATTCGTGCAGACGCGTTAGTTGAAGCCAAAAAAGTTAAGGCGCCAGTAATCGCTTCAAGCTCGAAAAACTGTCTAGGACTCGAAAATAGAACCGAAAGCCCATCAAAAGAGATAATCTCGGATCTTGTGGAGGAAAAGGCTCTTGGAGTACTCATTCTGGATCCTGACAAAGTTGGAGAAGTCGCGGTTGAAACCGTAATGGCTGTTGCTCCAAAACGAAACAAATTCAATGTTATCCCAGAAAAAGAAGAAATAATTGCTGCCGCACAAGAATGTACGCAATGCAACGAGTGTATACGAGCCTGCCCAAACAATCAACCTATACCTGAAGCGATAAAGGCGGCGGCAAAGGGTGACCTTAATCCACTGGCTGAAATCCTCGAGGATTGTATAGGTTGCGCCCGTTGTGACAGTGCATGCCCCAACGATTTCCCTTTACACAGCTTCATGATAAAAGCTGGAGAAAGGAACTTGTGGGAAGAGAAGTTTAAGATGCGGGTTGGACGGGGTGCCATTCAAGACGTGGAGATAAGGGAAGTTGGCGGACCCATAGTTCTCGGTGAGATTCCTGGAGTTGTAGCAATAGTAGGATGCGCTAATTACCCTCATGGTGGAAAGGAGGTTGCAGAGATCGCAGAGGAGTTCGCAAAGCGTAGGTTTATCGTTATCGCCTCAGGATGCGCGGCTATGTCTATAGCAATGGTGAAGGACGAGGAGGGAAAAACTCTCTATGAGAAATATCCAGGCTCCTTTGAGGCTGGCGGCATACTTAATGTGGGCTCATGTGTCTCTAACTCGCATATAGCTGGAGTAGCAATTAAGATTGCTAGCATTTTCGCAAAAAGAAAACTGCGGGCTAACTATGAGGAGATCGCTGATTACATACTCAATCGAGTGGGAGCCGTGGGGGTTGCTTGGGGCGCTATGTCTCAGAAGGCCGCTTCAATAGCGTCTGGCTTCTGGAGGCTTGGAGTACCTGTGATAGTTGGGCCTCACGGATCTAAGTATAGGCGTATGCTTCTCGGAAGAAAGGACAAGGAGGAGGACTGGTATGTGTACGATGCCAGAACTGGCGACAAGGTTTATGCAGGTCCAACCCCTGAACATCTCTTTACTACGGCTGAAACCAAAGAGGAAGCGATGGTGCTTATAGCCAAGCTTGTCATGAGACCCAACGACACTACTAAGGGTCGCGCCATAAAGTTAACCCATTATGTTGATTTGCACAGGCGTCTCTGCGGCGTCATGCCTGATGATATACACCTCTTCGTCCGAAACAAGGCTGACATCCCAATCACCATGAAAGAGGAATTCCTCAAAATTCTAGAGGAGAAGGGATGGAAGGAGACGAGAATCCCCGACCCAACGTTGCTACCTAGGCTCATTAGAAAGAGGAAAGGTGAATGACATGGGTGTGAAAGCAGAACCGTGGCAAAAAGCCGAAATCGCAGGTCCAAAGAAAGCCCTACTTATTTTGAAGCCAGAAGTAGTTGTTGCAATGGTGAAAAGAGCGGAGCGTTCAATTCTCGTTGTTGGACATCAAGCCACTGAGGATTATTCAGACGACATCAAAATGATCGATTATGCAATCCGTATGAGCAAGACTGCAGGGATTCCAACGGTTGCCACAGCTCACATAACAGCTGAATTTATTAAAAAGGGGTTTCAGCCTGCAGGTTGGATGTCTGCAATGGATATTGGCGCCAGGCTTAAGGACCCAGAATGGAAAGGTCTAGATGGAAAGGGTCCATATGACCTTGCATTATTCATGGGGCTCCCCTACTATATGCAATTCGTAATACTAGCCGGGCTGAAACACTTTTCCACAAACCTTAAGACCATAAGCCTAGACAGATTCTATAATCCCCACGCAACATGGTCATTCCCAAACCTTTCAGTCAAGGATTGGAATGAAAGTTTTGAAATAATATTGAGCAAATTAGGAGGAGAATAAGAAATGTCAATGTTTGAAGACATCCCAGTTGACGTAGGCATCATCTACGAAGGAGAGCGAATTAGACGAAAAAACATGCACCTAGAGCTAGGTGGACCAAAACAAGAACACAAATTCGAGCTGACACGCGTTAGGAAACCAGAAGAAATAGAAGACGGAAAAATTTCCGTGATTGGACCCGACATAAAAGACATGAGTGAAGGAAGTAGCCACCCATTAGGCATAATCATCGAAGTGTCAGGCGAAAAGCTTGAACCAGAGCTTGAAGGGGTAATTGAACGGCGCATCCATGAATACTCCAATTTCATCGAAGGCTTCATGCACCTGAACCAACGATATGATATCTGGCTCAGACTAGACAAAAAATCCTTCCAGAAAGGTCTGAACTCGTTCGAATACATTGGAAAAGTCTTACAGAGGCTGTTCAAAAGCGAGTTACCCATCATTGAGAAGATACAGATATCATTCATCACCGACCCTGAAAAAATCAAAGAACATTGGAAAGAAGCTTTAGACATATACGAGGCTAGGGATGCCAGAGCCCGAGGATTAAAAGACCAAGAAGTCGACAAATTCTACGGCTGCACCCTGTGCCAATCCTTCGCCCCCACACATGTATGTGTAATCACACCGCAACGATACTCAAACTGCGGCTCCATCAGCTGGTTTGACGGAAGAGCATCCGCAAGAATAGACCCAAAAGGACCAATTTTCGAAATAGACAAAGGCGAATTAATCGATGCGGAGAAAGGAGAATATTCAGGGGTTAACGAAGTTGTCAAACAGAAATCGCTAGGAGAAGTTACAAAAGTTTGGCTCTACACCTCTTTCGGTTATCCTCACACCTCCTGCGGCTGTTTTGAAGGTGCCGCCTTCTACATTCCAGAAGTCGACGGTTTCGGGCTAGTTCACCGAGGCTTCAAAGAAGTCACAATAAACGGGCTTCCTTTCTCAACCATAGCAGACTCAACTGCAGGCGGCAGACAAGTTGATGGCTTTCACGGCATCTCCATTGAATACATGCGGTCGCCAAAGTTCCTTAAAGCAGACGGCGGATGGAACCGAGTAGTATGGATGCCTGCTTCTGTGAAAGAACGGGTCATGGAATTCATACCAAAGGAAGTTGTGGACAAAATTGCAACCGAAAGCGACGTGAAAACAATCGGCGAACTCAAACCTTTCCTGAAAAACAGTTGCCACCCGATTGTTGAAACATGGAAAGAAGAGCCAGTCGCTGTAGAAGAAGCGGTGCCCACAGAACTTGAAAGAGAGATCCCATCTGGAACGCCAGTGGCGACCATCCCCACTTTGCCAATTACCACAGGAGGATATAAAATAATCCTGAAAGATGCCAAAATCTACGCAAAGAAAGTCATTATCCGATCCATGAAAGGTGAAAAGATTGGCGAAAAAAGAAAGTAAAGAAGACTTCCAAAACCTTCTAGACATCTTGAATCGATTTCAAGAGATAGAGCTCGAAGACGTAGAGATGGAGATCGGAGATTTGGAACTATGGCTTCAACCAGGTGTCGCAGCTCCAGCAACTTTACCTAAAGCTCTAAAAGTTGTCCCACCTTTAAAGGCAAAACCAACTGCTATTCTGCAAGCAGACTTTATCCCCCCAGTAGAGGAATATCCTGGACAAATCACCGAAGTGACGCTTGGAGCCACTAAAAGTCAAGGAGGAACCCGTGGAAAATCAATAACTATCGGCGGAGAAAAATCTCCCGCATTCTACCTCTTCGAAACCCCTCCTCCCAACCCACCGATAATCTCTCTGGACGTTTTCGACACGACGATTCCGTTAGCAAAACCCGTAAAAACGCATTTCAAAGAAGTCTTGGAGGATCCAGTTGCATGGGCGAAGTTAGCTGTTGACAAATATGGTGCAGACATGATAACGCTGCATCTCATCAGCATCGATCCATTACTTAAGGATACATCGCCAAATGAAGCCGCAAAAACAGTTGAAGCCGTGCTACAAGCCGTAGATGTACCTTTAATAATCGGAGGCTGTGGCGACCCGAAGAAAGACCTTGAAGTCTTTGAGAAAGTAGCAGAAATCGGGGCTGGCGAGCGGTTTATGCTTAGCTCGGTTACACAAGACATGGATATCGAGCGAACATGTGCCGTCGCGAAGAAGTATGGTCACGTGGTGCTTTCGTTTACTCCTATGGATTTGAATCAAGCAAGGCAGCTGAACCGTCAACTCTACGATTTCTTACCTAAAGAACAAATTGTAATGGACACTACTACAGCTGCTTTAGGATACGGCTTAGATTATGCTTTCACAATAATGGAACGAGCCAGATTGGCTGCTTTAATGGGTGATCCTGAACTTCAACATCCTATGTCTTCAGGTACCACAAATGCTTGGGCGGCCAGAGAAGCATGGAAAAAAATGGACCCTGAATGGGGACCGCGAGAGTTTAGAGGTCCAATATGGGAAACTGTAACAGCGCTTACCCTTTTGCTGGCGGGCGTTGATTTGTTTATGATGATGCATCCAGCTGCCATAAAAACTCTGAGAGACATGATAAAAGAACTCACCAGCGGCAAGTCGGGCAACACGGCGAAAATTGTAAGCTGGGTAACCGCCAATATCTAGAGGAGATGCAAAAGAGTGTCTGAGAGGGAAGTAAAAAAAACTAGCATAAGGGAAATCAGTCCCATCGACGTTTACATGTTGCTGCCGAAAACAAACTGCAAAGAATGTGGCGAAGAAGCCTGCATGGCATTCGCCGCCAAACTGGTAAACCGCGAAGTAACCTTAGAGCAATGTTTACCCTTATTGAAGGCAGAGCATGAAAAAGCGTACAAGCAACTCTGGGAAATGCTAAAACCCCCAATAAAAGAAGTCACCATCGGCCCAAAGGAACATTCGATAAAGGTCGGCGGCAAATACGTTATGTACCGCCACGAATTCACCTACACCAACCCAACAGCTGTCGCCATTGACGTCACCGATGAAATGTCCGATGAAGAATTGCTCGACAGAGTTAATAAAACACAGCAGTTCAATTACGAATACATAGGTACAACACTAAAACTCAACATGATCGCTGTTCGCTCCACCTCCAACGACCCGGAAAAATTCAAGGCAGCAGTAAAGAAAGTGTTAGAAAACACTACTTTGCCCCTTATTCTATGCTCATTTGACTCAAAGGTTCTAAAGGCAGGCTTGATGATTGCGTCCAAAGCCAGACCTCTTCTTTACGCGGCCACAAAAGAAAACTGGAAAGACATGGCTGAACTTGCCCTTTTGCATAATTGTCCTCTCGCAGTCTTTGCTCCAAATAACCTTAAGCTTCTTCGATCGCTGTCTAAGACTTTAACGGAATATGGCGTGAAAGATTTGGTATTGGACCCTGGAACATTGTCTGGTGAAGGCCTTGGAGACATGATTAGCAATTTTACCATGATTCGGCGTGCAGCAGCAAAGAAGGGAGATGAGCTTTTGGGCTTTCCACTGATCGGCACTCCTATAACAGCGTGGATAGAGAATGCAAATGCTCCTGTGGAGGTTGCGGAATGGAACGAGGCGTATTTAGCAGCGATACTGATCAATCGTTATGCTGACATATTGATTCTACACAGCACTGAAGGATGGGTGCTATTGCCTAATGTGATTCTTAGAGAAAACATTTACACCGATCCGCGGAAACCGGTAGCCGTTGAGCCTGGACTGCGAACGCTTGGAACGCCCGGTGAAAGCTCGCCGGTGATGTTCACGACAAACTTTGCCCTTACCTTTTATACTGTGGCTTCAGACATAGAGTCGGCTGGCATAGATTCTTATCTCTTGGTAGTTGACTCGGAAGGAATTGCTGTAGATTGCGCGGTTGCGGGGCGAAAGCTGACGGCGGATAAGGTGGCTGAAGCCATTAAGGAGGCTAGGATGGAAGAGAAGGTGAAACATCGAAAGCTGATTATTCCCGGGAAAGCGGCGCGCCTTAGCGGCGAAATAGAAGAAGCGAGCGGCTGGGAGATAATGGTGGGACCCAGAGATTCCTCCGATATCCCAAAATTCCTACAGGAAAAATGGGGAAAACCCTAAAGTCAAATACGATTCTTCTTTCACTCACTCTATTGCACGCGCTATCAGAGTTTTCTATATCGTTTCAAGTATGCTTCATCATCTGGAAAAAGAGATTCAACTCTGCTGTGTCTCCTTTGCGAATTGATGCTATTGAAAAGCAAGACAACTGCCCCGGGTCTACTAAAGCTCTCCACCTTCCCATCGAATCGTCTTCTACTCACTTTAATGCAATCATCCACAATGCAGCAGAGAACGCAGGCACCACAATACACACACAAGTCCCCAATGATGCCTACATTTCCATCCCGCCAATACAAAGCCTTTGAAGGGCAGGCTTTGATGCAGAGCTCACATTCAAGCCCCTGGCACGTTCTTTCATTGATGCTTATGCTTCCCTTTTCAAAGAACTCTTTCACGTTTAGCGATTCAAGAAGCTGCTCCCTTACGCTTTTTTTTCGCTTTTCCGATGTTTCAAGAAGAAGCTGAAATATGTCTCCCTCAGAAGATTCCTTCTTTCTTGCCACTTAGTCCAACTCCCTCTTGCATTTTCCTGCTAGCCGATTGTTTTTTGTCGTATAATAGAATGATGAATGGCACCTATTTATTTTAGATTAAAGCTCTAACAGTATAGACAAAACGGAAAGATGACAAAACTATGAGGCTTTGTGTAATCTACAACGACGAGTATGCTGAACGCGTTATGGGGAATCTTATTAACGCGTCAAACTACTGCCTGTCATGCGGGTTTACATGCACCTACTGCAGGCAGCTCTACAGCTCCTTCGCTGCAGACATTCAAGCAGTCTACAAGACTCCGCCAAATCTACCCGCTTTTATTGATGAGCCGGAAAAATACTTACCCCATGATTTACCCAACTGTGACATCATACTTGCCATTGGATTGCATCCAGACCTACTCGTGGCAATGTCAACTCTCGCAGAGAAAGCAAAAGCGAAGGCTGTCATCGTTCCTTTGGAAAATCGAAACTGGTGTCACCGCGGCTTGCAAAGACAGCTTGAAAAGTCACTAAGCGAAATAGATGTCGAATACGCGTTTCCAAAACCTTTCTGCACGCTAGAAGAAACTGGAAAGTCAGCCATAGATAATTTTGTTCGGCGATATCAGATAGGGAAGCCTCTTGTCGAAGTGAAAGTTGCAGGAAGTATGATTACTGACGCTCAAGTCTTGAGGAGTGCACCATGTGGCTCAACTTGGTATGTGGCTCAACAAATTAAATGGACAAAAATCTCCGACATAGAAGATACTGTAGCAGTGGCACATCATGCCTTTCCTTGCACAGCAAGCATGGATGTCGACCCAGAAATCGATGAGCCAATTCTTCATATGGCTGGCTACGCCATTAGAGAAGCAGTGAAAGACGCTATAAAACGGGCTCAAAAAGATGCATATGTATAGTTCTCGATTTCAAAAATTTTATAGATTGATTTGTTCACTAGTTAAAGTCAACTTGAAGAGGTACAGCAATGAAGTATGTCAAGATTAGTGCTTTTGATTGTCCAGATGCGTGGTACAAGACCTTAGGAGCTATATGGAATGAAGGCGACATTTTTGAAGTATGCTACGGCTCTGAGTACGCCGAAACTAAGAAACTCAATCTTTCTATAGAAGTCGCTAAGCCGGAAACTAGACCGCTCGTTGATGACAAGGCGCCATGCGACATGAAGTATGTGCAGTGGTACGCGCTGAAATATTTATGGTCAGGCATAATTGAAGATGAAACATACACCTACGGTAGCAGACTGAGGAAGCCCATAGACCAAATAGAAGCAGCAATTAAGCGATATCTCGAAGAGCCTGCCGACAGACAAATAACATTAGCGGTACGATTACCGGAAGATATAATGAAACGTGTCAATGACAGAAAGCATGAGCCCCCGTGTTTAAGCCTCATCGACACAGAGGTCCTAGAAGGAAAGCTTCACTTGACATGTTACTTCAGATCATGGGATGCTTATGCTGGATTGCCCGCCAACGTAGCTGGAATTCAATTGTTTAATGAAGCTTTCGTCTCAGAAATCAACAGACAGGGGAACCTCAACCTCAAATCTGGCAAGCTGATTTTTCACTCTAAGAACTGCCATATCTACAAGAGACAATTCAAACTTGTGGAAGACATGTTGAATCCAAAAAACGAGGGTAGAAGAAAAATGTTTAGAGCCGAAAATCGGCTAAAGGAATCAAGAATGTAAGCTGAAGCTTTTCTCTCGAAAGTGTATGCTACTAAACAGGCTAAAAACAAGGAGGAAAACGTTAGTTCCTTAGAGAATTTCGCCGCTTCTTTTTTGAAAGCTTAGTCAAGAGAGTTAGCGCAAAGGGCTCTTCATCTACCGCTCTGGTCCTAAGCTTTCCAGCTTCCACCGCGCCATCAAGAATTCTTTCACCCTTTTCAGTTCGAAGAATTACGAATGTCCAGCCATTAAGCCCTAAGCCACCAGCGGAAATGTCGGCTAGCTCGGCGCTGAAGTCGCTGCAAAGATGGCAGCTCTCCCTAGTGTACTGCTTTGCCTCAGACAAGGAAACACTCTTTACTTCGCCCGATCTCAGAGAGACAAGAACTTTCCCTTTAATGTTCATCTTTTCAATGTTGTTCAGGTCGAGACCCATGTTTTCTTTGAGATGCTTTTCAAAAAACCCGTCGTACGTGAAACTTTCCGTGCACATCAATCCAACAGTAAATTGCAGCGAGTTGGAATACTTTTTTAGAGGAAACATCTGTATTTTCCGAATTGCATGAATCTGACAAGGAGTACCCACAAAAGCTAAACTCTTCTTTCTCTGTTTCACCCCCTCTTGCAGAGCTAACATGTTTGGCGAGTATGAATAACGAGTTCCGGCGTTTTCCAAGACTTCTTCGGGAGTTGTCGCTAGTTTTGGCATGGGATAAAGAGGCTTGTCTGCTGCGAGTCCTGAAAGCGCCACTCCCTCAATTATACCCTTTTGCAAGGCATAAACAAGAAGAGCAGTTACAGCACCTCCATCTTGGCACCTTTCTAATAGTTCCTTTTCAGTTGCTTGAGCTAGAATAAGATGGCGATAGATGCCAAATTCTTCATTTCCCTCTCTTTGTCTCATAAAGACAAACTCTTCTGCCTTAGACCACGACCAATCATATTTCGGGCAAACCTGAGGGCAAATGCCGCAAGTTTCACATTCTTTCACCAATCTCGGTTGTCCTTCGCCATAATCCAAGCAGTTGAACGGGCATACTACAACGCAAGTGGCGCAGCCTACACATTGGTTAGTTAGAACCACGTCTTTCTCTAAAGTTTCCTCGAAGCTTAATTTACGAGTCTGCATGCTCAACCCCAAAGAAGTGTTATTGTTTGAGTTAAGATATACATAAGTTTCTCTTAAAGGCAAGTAATTCTGCGATCTCTCCTGTTCTATGGCTTATTTGAGCGGGGTTGATCCAATGCCTTCGAGTTTAGCTGCGAAACTTTTAAGAACTTCACTAAGATGCTGTTCATTACCTACAGAACATCGTTCCACCTGCAGCCTTTTAGACTCGATTCCCACAGCTTGAAGCCATTCTTTCATTTGCTTGACACGTTTCTCAGCAGTGAAGCTACCAAAAACGTAATGACAATCTTTAGAGTCACAACTTATAATTAGAACTCCATCGGCACCAAGCATGAAAGCGTGGAGAACATGGAGAGGGTCAACTCTGCCGCTGCATTTTACTGGGACAACGTGAGTGTCTTGTGACCATTCAAATCCGTTTGCGTTGTAGGACCAGTTGCAAACAAAAGCTAAGGTTTGAGGTCCCTTTCTGGTTGCCCATGAGGTTGCAGCGTCTTTTATTTGGGCTGAAATTTTCTCATCAGAGAAGTTCTGCATGGTGATCGCTTCTGCTGGACATTCTACAACGCACGTCCCACAGCCCTTACACAGGATTAAGTTCACTTTTGCAACAGACTTTTCCAATTTTATGGCGCCATATTCACATACTTTCTCGCAGTTGGCGCAGGCGATACATCTGTCCTCGTCCACAAGTGCGTCGTCTGCTTCGCAAAGTTCTTCCATCTCCAAACATTCTGAACAGGGGCCACAGAAGAGACATCTGTGGGCTTCTAACAGTCCAGCATCAGGTATCAACCCTAATTCAACCTCTTTAAAGCAACTCACTCGCTCCTCAGGTGCTAGACAATGCATTGTTTGTCTCGGCTTTTTCTTCAGAACGCTTTGGTCTGAAACCCATGTCATCTCAGGAATCTCCTTTGTCCTTCCAGCCTTGAGGTCGGCTCCTTTTATGTAGCGGTCAATGGACACTGCTGCTTTTTTGCCGGCAGCGATGGCTTCAATCACAGAGGCTGGGCCAGTGACAGTGTCGCCGCCAGCAAATACACCGGGCAATTTTGTTTCAAGCGTAACTTCGTCTACAATAACTCTGTTTCCTCTCACCACTTCGATTTCTTTTGGCAAGAAAGAAATGTCAGGCATTTCACCAATGGCAAGCAGCACAGAGTCAACTGGAACGACAAACTCTGAGCCTTTTACTGGTACAGGACGCCTACGACCGCTTTCATCTGGTAGTCCCAGAGCAGTCTTGGTGCATTCTATTCCAATGACCTTGCCGTCTTTTCCAAGAATTCTTTTAGGCGCTGCGAGAAAATGGAGATTTACGCCTTCCAGTTTTGCCTCTTCAACCTCTTTGTGATGGGCAGGCATCTCCTTTTCTGATCTTCTGTAAATTATCGTCACTTCATTTGGGCCAAGACGTTTAACTGTCCGAGCAGCGTCGATGGCGACGTTTCCACCCCCTATGATAGCAATTCTACTTCCGAGCTCAACACGGTTCCCAATATGCACTTCTTTTAGGAAGTCGAGAGCGTGAAAGACGCCGTCTAATTCTTCGCCTTCTAGGTTTATGCTGACACAGTGGTGAGCGCCTGTGGCTATGAAAATTGCGTTGTATCCTTGTCTTTTGATTTCGTCAATGGTTATATCTTTGCCAATCGTTGTGTCAATGCGAATTTCCACTCCAGTTTCTCTAATGTAGTCAATTTCAGCATCCACCACCATTTCAGGCAACCTATACTCCGGGATGCAGAATCTTAGGCTACCCCCAGGCTTTGACGCACTTTCAAAAACTGTTACTGGATATCCTATTCTAGCTAGCTCGTAAGCAGCAGTAAGCCCTGCTGGCCCCGAGCCTATAATAGCGATTTTTTCGCTGTGGCTTTTTGGTACTGGCTTTGGTTTTTCTCTTATCTCTGAAGTAAACTCGTAGTCGGCAACCAAACGTTTAAGGGCACGAATTCTGAGCGGCTCGTCAATGTCTTTTCGAGTGCACGCATCTTCGCAAGGGCTGAAGCAAACTCTGCCGCAAACAGATGGAAAAGGAATAGATTTCCTGATAATTTCTAGGGCTTCTTTGAGTTTTCCTTGAGCAATAAGTGCGATGTAGGCTTGAACGTTTATTCCAGCTGGGCAAGCTTTACGGCAAGGGGGATATTTTTTATCAAGCGTTTTAGAAATGGTAGCCGTAACAAAGTCCTCCTACATTGGTTATTGGATTTTTAGTCTTAGAGAGAATGCTAAAAGGAAAGGAAACGGCAATATTAAACTTGCGTACAAGCTACAAAAAGCATGCCCAGTGTTCTCTTATAGGAATTTTTATATCACTGATTTGGCTTTCACTGATTTTCTTTAAGGAGTGACTCTTGGTTGATTATAGTTCAGCAAAAGCCGCTAAAAGAAATTTTTGAAATGACGAAAACTCTCGGGAGTCTTCTAATCGTGGGCTGTGATGGATGCGCTTCCGTAATTCAAGCAGGAGGCAAGAGACAAGCAGAGGTGTTAAAGTCTTTGTTGGAAATGGAGAGAAAAGTGAAAGGAGAAGAAGCACCTAACGTGAAGGCTATATCCATTCTACGCCAATGCGACCGACAGATCACCTCAACAGCCCTTAATCCCTTAATCGAAGACTACGATGCAGTTGTTTGCCTAGGCTGCGGAGTTGGAGTTCAAACTCTTGCAGACCTCTACAAAACGAAGTTGATTATCCCAGCAAACGACACAAAATTCCTCGGGATGCACGACACCCAAGTAGACAAATTCTATGAAATGTGCAGAGCATGCGGCGACTGCATCCTCTTCGAAACAGGCGGCATATGTCCCTTAACTCGATGCGCAAAAAGCCTACTAAATGGCCCCTGTGGAGGACAAACAAAAGGCAAATGTGAAGTAGGCGGATGGAAGAATGACTGCGCATGGATTCTCATATACAACCGCTTGAAAGAGCGAAACCGTCTGGAGCTATTTACAAAGTTTAGACCCCCAAGAGATTATCAAGTTTCAGAGCATCCCCGCGAACTCGGTGGCGAAACAGAAGAAGAGGAGGCAACAGAATGACGCGAGAGGCATATGGCGAGTTAATGAGGCAAATAAACGCTGGCAAATTCGTTTTTACAGGCGAGCTTGAGCCAGTTAAAACCACAAGTCTCGACGAGGTCATTGAAGGGGCAAAAGTTTTGAAAGATCACGTGGTTGCTATAAACATTACTGATAACCCCACAGCATTTGGCTACATGAACGCACTTGTGCCCTCTTATATGATTCAAAAAGAGGCTGGAGTGGAGGCTGTCTATCAGATGACAACTCGAGATCGAAACCGCTTGGCTTTAATTTCAGATGTACTGGCTGCTGGAGCTTTGGGAATAAAAAACATCTTGGCCCTGACAGGCGACCACACAACCGTCGGCGATACCCCTCAAGCCAAACCAGTTTTCGACCTAGACTCAGCTACCTTCGTATACATGCTAAGAAAAATGATGGATGAAGGCGTAGACCTAAACAACAACGAAATCGAAAACCCCCCGAAATTCAACATCGGCATCGCTGCGGCCCCAAATGCAGATCCGTTAGAACCTGAGCTTCTGAAAATCGAAAGAAAAGTAAAGCTGGGAGTAGATTTTATTCAAACTCAATGCGTCTACAGCGTTGAACAGGCTAAAAACTTCTTAAACGCTGCTTCTTACCTTAACACTCCGATACTCATCGGCATTGCCCCGTTTAAATCCGTTTCCATGATGAAGTGGATGGTTAAATTTGTGCCAGGTGTAAAAGTTCCGGAGGAAATTCAAGAGACCATTCGCAAGGCTAAAAAGACTGGCGGAAAACAGGCGGTGTACGAGGTGAACATTGATGTTTTCGGAGAAATGTTGAAGGATATTAGGAAAACAACCAATGCCGCGGGCATACATACTATGGCAATTGGTTTCGAATGGATTGTTCCAAAGATAATAGAACGCGCTGGACTATAGCAAACAGTAAACTTAATACCTAATTTCTTTTTATTCAAGATAAAGTGTTTTCAATGCTTGGAAAGATCTCAGAACGAGAGGCAAAACTTCGAATATCTAAGCATTTTCCATGGTGCCCTTTTTGCTGCTTTGAACATTTGGAAATCGATGTGGAACCTGAACGCAAACATGACTATATTCTTTGTGACAACTGTGGAGCCAAATGGGAGATGAATATTCAAGAAAAAATCAGATCCGTGAAACTGGTTGCAACAAGCGTTGACTGGAAAGGAAAAGACCTGTTAGAAAAAGAAATGGAGCCAAAATTCTGGCAAAACAAAGCATGGCTCTGTGTCTTAACACGGAGAACCCCCGAAAAGCGTCCATGACTTTACGCGTGCACAAAGTCTTTGCTAAGAAAAAGAAGGCTTAAGTTGTGAAAATGTTATTTCTTTTGCAAACCACCCATCAAAAAGAGGGATCAGATTGAAAGAAGTGACTTTCACAATATCTGACGATTTATACCGCTATCTAAGCTTTCTGGAAAAATCTCGTTTTATCAAAAGCAGGGGAGAAGCCCTAAGCACAGCGTTGGAGTTTTACAAAATGCTAGCAATGCATGATTGGCTGCCTTTCACCTACCGCATGGGCGGTGGGCGCGTCATGCTTATGGATACAACTATGGTTCTAGATTTTTTCCATATGCTAACTAACCAAGAAATCCTTAACGCTGCACGAACAACTGCTTTAAAACGAAAAGTAACTAATCTGTTTTTCAGAGATGTTGACTTCTCACGTCCTGAGAACTGGCTCATAGTCTTACGAGAGATGGAAATCATGGGATGGGGCAAGTTCACTCTATTTCGAAATAAGATACAAGTTGAGTCGTGCGTACTTCCGGCGCTTTACTTGAAAGGCTATTTCGAAGGAATGTTTGGACGACAATTTAGTATCTATCCTTCCAAAACATCGAATGTTATGGTTTTTGTTAGCAGGAAGAAAAAGGAAGAAAGAGGTTGAAGGAAAAACTCTAAAGACCTGTCCATGGACACCGTTTATAAGGTCCAATAACGATTGTAACGATAGTGCCTACGATACCTTCCAATTTCAACTCTTCTTCGAGAAAAGAGTTTAAATCTTCCATATTCTCAAAGATAACTTCAGTGACGATGTCGGTGTCACCGCTTGTTCTATAGACCACTTGTGTATCTGGATGCTTCGCAAGGTGCTCAGCAATGGCTTTTAGCTTAGTAGGTTCCACTCGTAATCCTATGAATGCTTTGATGACTCTGCCCAACTTGTGATAGTCTAGCACCACAGTAAACCTCTCAATGATGCCATTTTTCAAAAGCTTGTCGATACGTCTCCTAACCGTAGCCTCATTAGCATTTACTACCTTTGCTATCTGCACTATAGGCTTTCGCGCATCTGTCTGCAACGCTCTAATTATCTTCATATCCAATGCGTCGATAGTCGACAATTTCCACCACTTCTTATCCGAATTATAGTTATTTGGTTCACTTATTTATACGCTTTTTGTATCCCTATTCTATAGTCTTATACAAGATTCTTATGCATAAAACGTCTAAAAACGCTGTTATAATTGCTTGAATGTTTCATACATTTCGCCCTTTGCGACTGTCTTTTGGCATAAACCTTCATCAAAATGACGAATTCTCTCACCAGAACCTTTATTTTCCGTTAATAGCATATATGTTTATGCGTAATTTGTTGTGGAGAATTTAATATGACTCTGGAAAAAATCGTTAGGAAAATTCCATCATCGTCGTGGGAGGATACTTCGGAAAGACTCATTGACGTTGTTCTCAACTCGCCAAATGGCAACAAGATGCCCAGTGGCTTAGCAAAGACCATACTTTATTATTGGCAGAGGGATCAGCTTGCTACAGAAGTTGGGTTGCAGCGGCTTCTTGAGGCTTCTATGACGGTAGATCCCGAGAAAACGATCGGTGTCTTAAGGGAATTGGGTTTTCAAGAACTCGTCGCAATGCTTGAGAGCCACTAAAAGCTTTATTGCAAATTCCTTAAATTGCATGGGGCCGATGTTCCTTAGGAAGGGTTATGAAAGAGGTATCCTTAAATGATAAACTTTGGCATCGAATTCGTGCCCCGCGACCTCTATTGGAAAACCACCTTCTACGCTATCCAAGCAGAAAAAACAGGGTTCAACACTTTGTGGGTCACAGACCACTTCAACAATAGAAACGTCTACGTATCGTTAGCGATAGTTTCAGCCTATACTAACAAGATAATTTTTGGTCCAGGCGTAACAAACCCTTACATGGCACACCCAATAGTAACTGCTCAGGCAGTTTCAACACTAAACGAGATAGCCCCTGGTAGAGTAGTATGTGGAATAGGCGTTGGAGACAGAACAACATTAGAAATGGTTAGTATGAAACCGTCTAAACCCCTCGCAACTATAAGGGAGTCAGTTAAGATAATTCGGGAAATTACTTCTGGCAAAAAGTTGGAAATGCAAGGCAAAATCTTCACAATTTCGGGCGCCAAACTAAATTTCAAACCAGCTGGCGAAATTCCCATATTCGTCGGAGCTCAAGGGCCAAAAATGTTAGCCTTAGCTGCAGAAATCGGCGATGGCGTGCTAATCAACGCTTCACACACGAAGGTTGTGGAAAATGCCATCGAGTTCGTTAGAGAAGGAGTTACCAAGGCAGGAAAGAAATTAGAAGATTTGGAGATAGCAGCTTACACGTCCTTTTCGATTGCAAAAGAGCCAAACAAGGCGGCAAAAGCGGTTGTTCCAGTTGTATCATACATTGTTGCAGGATGCCCCGAAACAGTTCTCCAAAAACATGGAATTTCTATAGAAACTGGTACAAAAATACGTCAAGCCATCATCCGAGGGAAATGGAAGGAAGCCTTCTCACACATCACCGACGAAATGATAGAAGCCTTTTCGATATGTGGCAATCCGGATACAGTTGTAGAAAAGATTGATAGCTTAATCAAAGTGGGAACTACCCAAGTAGTTGTAGGGTCGCCAATTGGACCTAATATACGCAAATCTATCAATATGATTGCTGCAGAAGTATTTCCGCACTTTAGGAATAAGGAGGGAGAACTATATGATTGACGCATATGTTTTGTTGAGAGTTAAGCCAGGTATGGATAGATCTGTTTTTCAAACAGTTAAGAAATTGAAACAAGTGAAGGATTTGGAAACATTATATGGTGAGTATGATTTGCTGATGAAAATACAGGTTGAAACTATGGATGACTTGGACGCTTTTATTTTTGACACTGCTAGGGCGATACAAGGTGTAGAGAGGACGACCACTCTGATAACTATTGAGCCGCCAAGTTAATCTGAGAAGGAAAGAAAATGGAAGACAAGAAACCACCCTCTACCGTTCGAAGTGTTATGACCAAACTTGTCATTACGACAAAAACAGATAGTTCTGTACGTGAAGCAGCTGAGCTTATGAGAAAGAAAAATGTGGGCTCTATCGTAGTTACCTATGAAGGTAAACCAGTAGGCATCGTCACCGAGAGGGATATGGTGGAAAGAGTTGTGGCAAGGGGACTTGATGCTTCGAAAGTACAAATGAAAGAGGTTATGAGCAAATCATTGATTACTACGACAGGCGAGATGCAAATAATTGAAGCAATTCGGATGATGCAAAAGAAAAAGATACGGAGACTTTTAATTATGGAGAACAAGAAATTAATCGGAATAATTACTCAGAGAGACCTCCTTCGTGCCCTCGCGTTTCATGTGGTAATCTCTTTCAGACCCTTACTAGAAACAAATTGGGAAGCAAGCAAATGATTTCAGCTTTCACGCTAGTTAGAGTTTCTCCTGAGAAAAATGTGCACGTTTTCGAAAAAGTAAAGAAACTTCCAATGATAAAAGAAGCAACGTTAGTTTACGGCGAATATGACATCATTGTAAAAACTTGGACAAAAAACATGGAGGAACTGAACAAATTCATCTACAATGTACTCCGCAAAACTCCCTTTATAACTATGACAACCACCATGATTGTAGCAAGGATACCAAAGAAAGAATAGGTTCTGGCGTATGTATTTAGCAATATATATTATATAGACCATAGAATAAATTTGATTAAGCTGGGGTTCATTTGAACAGAGTTAAGATAGGAGTTTTTAAATGTGGCAACATCGGAACAGCCCCACTATTAGAACTACTTCTTGATGAATTAGCTGACCGCAAAGACATAACAGTGCGAACAGTGACAACTGGTTCCAAAATGGACGTTGAAGCCATTGAAGATGCCATAGAAAAAATCTTTGAATTCACCCCTGACATTGTGCTCTTCGTTTCACCAAACACGTCCGCACCTGGACCGGCCAAAGCCAGAGAGGTCTTGTCAAAGAAGAAAGTGCCTGCCATTGTTTTCACAGACGGACCTGGAAAACGTGTAAAAACTGAGATGGAAGCACAAGGATTAGGCTATGCAATAATCATGGGTGACCCGCTCATTGGAGCACGAAAAGAATTTCTCGATCCAATAGAGATGGCGATTTTCAACGCAAACGTAATAAAAGTTCTCGCAAGCACCGGAGTTTTCAGGTTAGTATTCAGAGAAATCGACAAGTTAATCTCAGCCCTAAAGACCGGATCAAGCCTCTCTATGCCAAGGTTAATAATCGACACCGATAGTGTTCGAGACTCTCAAAACTTCAAAAATCCGTATGCGAAAGCCAAGGCGATGGCTGCCTATGAATTGCTAAAGAAAGTTGCTGAAATCAATGTTCGAGCGTGCTTTATCGAGAAAGACAAGGAAAAGTATATCCCCCTTGTTGCATGTGCACACGAAATCGTTCAAGCGAGTGCTAATTTAGCTGAAGAGGCTAGGGAAATCGAAAAATATGCTGACACGCTGTTAAGAACGCCTCATGCTAAGGATGGTAGACTCAAGACGAAAGACAAATTAATGCTTCCACCAAAGTGAGGGAAGCAAAGAAGAAAACAAAATTTTTCGAAGTTCCATTCTTGCCGCTACAGTTTATCAAAACGACTTTTGGATTTTCTTTTTGTGGAAACTGGGAGATTCGAATAATATTTCTTTTGCGTGTGCAACGCTTAAAAAGGAATTTATTAGGGTGAAGTTGCCTTTTAAATAGTGAAGAGAAGTTTTGTGGAATGGAGGCAGTTTCAGAGGTTGGGCGTCGAAAACTTCGACAAGCTCTTTAGTCCGAGAAGAATAGCCGTCATTGGAGCAAGTGACAGAGAAGGATCTGTAGGCTCCAAACTGCTTCGAAACTTGATTGGTGTGGGATACAAAGGAGCAGTTTACCCCGTTAACTCTTTCAGGCGCACAGTGCACGGTATAACCGCCTACCCAACAATAGAACGAATCCCGCGACAAATAGACCTTGCAATCGTGGCGACACCGGCGCACACTGTTCCACAAATTGTTGAAGAATGCGGAAGAGCAGGAGTTTCAGGGATCATAATCATTTCAGCAGGTTTTAAAGAAGCTGGGGCAGAAGGAGAAAACTTTGAAAAACAAATTCTCGAACTCAGAAATCGTTATAACATGCGTATAATTGGACCTAACAGCCTCGGAGTAATACGCCCAAGTATCAAGCTAAATGCCACCTTTGCCAACAGAGCAGCTAACCAGGGAAAAATAGCTTTTATTTCGCAAAGCGCTGCGTTGTGTACCTCTGTTTTGGATTGGGCTTCCGAAGCTCAAGTAGGATTCAGTGTTGTAGTTTCGGTGGGTTCTATGTTGGATGTAGACTTCGGAGATTTAATCGACTACTTTGGAACTGACGCCCAAACAAGAAGTATCGTACTTTACGTTGAATCCATCAAGAATGCGAGAAAATTCATGAGTGCAGCAAGAGGTTTTGCTAGAGCTAAGCCAATCGTGGTGGTGAAAGCTGGAAGGTTCCGTGAGAGTGCAGAAGCAGCTATATGTCATACTGGTGCCTTATGCGGAGAAGATGCCGTTTATGACGCTGCTTTCAGAAGAGCTGGGCTTGTCCGTGTTGAAGCGATAAGTGACCTTTTTAATTGTGCTGAAACATTAGCCATGCAGCCAAACCCCAAAGGTTCTAACCTTACAATAATCACGAACGCTGGTGGACCTGGAATTATGGCGACAGATTCTTTGATAGCTAAGGGGGGAAAGCTTTCGCCTTTGAGCGATGAAACTGTCCAAGCTTTAAATGAAGTTTTACCTTCTTACTGCAGCAAATTGAATCCCATCGACATCCTAGAGGAAGCCACCACTGATAGGTTTAGAAAGGTTATGGAAATCTGCTTTAGAGACCCAGGCACTGACGGTTTTTTAATTATTTACACCCCTCAAGGAGCGTCCGACCCTGTTGAGACTGCAAAGGCGATAGCGGAGCTTTCAAAGAAAACTACGAAACCGATTCTCACTTCCTTGATGGGTGAAGATAGCTGTTGGAAAGCAAGAAAAATTTTGCGCAAGAACGGTATCCCAGCCTTTACGACCCCTGAACAGGCGGTCTCTACTTTCATGTACATGTGGAGTTATGCGCAGAATTTAGAGCTTTTATATGAAACCCCTGAAGAACTTTCAATTGAGCTGTCAATCCCCGTATTTCTTAGAGAGGTATTACAAAAAGCGTTTGAGGAAGGACGAACGGTCTTAACAGAGCCGGAATCAAAACAATTTCTTCAAGCATATAAAATCCCAACAATAAAATCCGTAGTTGCCAAAACTTCTAAAGGAGCTGTTGACGTCGCTTCAAAAATCGGGTACCCTGTTGTAATGAAAGCTCTCTCACCGCAGATAACTCATAAATCACGAGTTGAAGGAGTTATTCTGGATGTGCGTTCAAAAGAAGAGGTTGCAAAATCTTTTAAAGAATTGACTCAGAAAGTCAAAAAATACAAACCTCAAGCAGAATTTCAAGGTGTAATACTTCAGCCAATGATTAAGAAGAAAGGATACGAACTGTTAATCGGCTCTAAGAAAGATCCGCATTTTGGCTCTGTCATTGTATTTGGAATGGGCGGAGTGGCTGCCGAGTTACTGAAAGATGTAAGCATAGGGTTTCCCCCGTTAAATCAGGTGCTCGCAAGAAGGTTGATGGAGAAAACAGCAATATACAAACTCGTTTCCGACAAAAATGACCACCGTGTCAACACAAAGCTCCTTGAAGAAATCGTGGTGAATTTTTCTCAACTTGTGATAGACTTTCCTGAAATAAAAGAAATTGATATAAATCCTCTAATAGTTGACGAGAACGACGCTGTAGCAGTAGACACTCGTATAGTGATAGATACCAACAGAATTTCAGCTAAAGTTCAACCCCACGAACACCTAGTGATTGCTCCTTACCCAAAAAAGTACACCACTCAGTGGAAACTAAAGAATGGAAAACCCGTTGTTCTTCGCCCTATAAAACCTGAAGATGAAACCCTCCTCAACGAGCTATATCAATCCTTTTCTGAAGAAACAATGCGTTTCCGATTCTTCCAAATAATTAGAGAAATGTCCCATGATACTTTAACCCGATATTGCAACATAGACTATAACAGAGAAATCGCCATAGTAGCTGAAGTTGAAGAGGGCAAAAGGGGAAAAATCATCAGCGTAGCTCGACTTATTCTACAGCCAGGTCGGAAACTTGGAGAGTTTGCGGTTGCTGTAGGAGACCAGTGGCAGGGGCTTGGCTTAGGGTCAAAGCTAGTGGACTACATGGTTGAGATTGGCAAAGATATGGGGCTGGAAAGCATCTGTGGTGACATTATGTCGAGGAATCTCAAAATGTTTCGTTTGTGTACAAAAAAAGGCTTCAAAATGGAGCCCTTGGATGAAGAGGTTACGAGGGCAACGCTTGACCTGAAAACTCAAAATTGCACGCGCGCGTAATTCAGAAATTATCTCCTTGGCACCCATTTAGCACCCATTTTGGGTGACAAGACGGGGTTGTCACCAAGGACGTATGTCACCCATTTTTCCTGCAGCGTAAAATAATCTTTTCCATGCTGTTGGTGGAGGATTTCGCGGGCCTAGAACAGTTTAATGACTCGCGCACTTTTGCTGATCTCAATACCCCAGAGGCTTTTCGCCAATATCCATCCTTTTTTCTACGAGGTTGAAAATTCACTTCGTTTGCGTATATAGTGCTTATAAACGATGAAGAATGAGGTATTTCCCGAAAAAAAGAAGATCGCTCCAAGCAATGCGTGCTCACGCAATTGTCTTCTGAACCTAATAGAGGGGTCTTTGAGTTAGGCGTGTTTGATTTGGAATCTATTTCTACAAAAATATCTTGCAAAATTCAAATAACAATGAGAAAGAGTAAAAGTATGTGGGAAGAGGATTTATTGATATGCGTTCAAATCCTTCAAGTGATATAAAGAATATATCTTTGCTAGGGTGTCTATGAGTGAGGATAGGTTAAAATAATGGGGGATTTTGAAAGCCAAAAAGACCAAGACATAATTCGTCTTGGGGGTCATCTAGATAATAAGAAGATAGCACTATTTGTGACAGGCAGTATAGCTGCATATAAAACGCCGTCACTCGTCAGGCACTTTCGGCAATATGGAGCAGTTGTTCATGTTTATCTTACCGAAGAAGCACAAAAGTATGTTACCGAAGATAGTTTAGAATGGACTAGTACAAACCCAGTTATAACTAGACTTTCTGCTAAGGCAGAGCATTTGTACGAATTTGATGCTTATGTAGTTGCCCCGGCAACGCTAAACACCATCGGGCAAATGGCAGACGGAAAAGCAAGTAACGCAGTAACTAGCACACTTGCTTCTGCTCTAGGAAGACTTGAACGAGGTAGCGCTTCTATTTTGGTTGCACCAGCGATGCATGGAACACTGGAAAATAACCCTGCGTATCAACAAAATCTTCGAAAATTAAAATCCTATAATGTCAAAATTATCGAGCCTGAAAATAAATATGGCAAAGCAAATCTTCCAAGTTCACATAATATTGTTGTTGAAACGATCAGAGAATTAAGCGTAAGTCCTCTAAAGAGAAAGCGAATTCTTATCACTGCGGGACCAGCACCTGGGCGTATAGATAGTGTGCGATTGGTGACCAATAGATTTAGAGGTCGGTTAGGAATTGAGATTGCCGATGAAGCCTATATGAGGGGAGCAGATGTCAAATTGATTTTAGGTCCTAGTGGAATTCAACAGCCAACGTATTTAAATACGATATCAATAAGAGATTTCCATGAATACTATTCAAAAGTTATGGATATTCTCAAGAATAACTCTATTGAGATTGGGATTTTCTCCGCCTCGGTAGCAGATTATATCCCAAAAGAAGTGTTTGATGGTAAAATTCCTTCTCAAAGTGAGTTACAATCAATTCAACTAAAACAAACCCCCAAAGTCATCAAAGATGTGAGACAGAAATTTCCAAATTTACTTATAGTTGCGTTTAAATACGAAGAAAAGATATCAAGAGAAAAAATAGAAAAAATAGCTCAAAGTAGAGTAAAGCAAGGTTACCAACTAGTCATTGCCAACAGAGGCGAAGATATGACCCCATGGGGGGAGTATAACAGTATTATAGTGGACAAAAACGGTGTAGTTGCAAAACCATCATCAAAAAAAGAATGTGCGACATTACTCTTAGATCTTCTAGAAAAATCATAAATTACTTCGAGACAACCCTTTCCTTTTACAATGTTGTTTTCTAGTAAGCCTAACAGAATACTAATGCGCACGCGTATTGCGCTAGATTTGCAGTGAAATAGAAGAAAGTTCCAGATGGTTTATATTATTTATATGAGTGTTATATTATTACAGAATTGAAGGGAGAAAATACCATGAAGCTTCTGCTATCCAGAGAATCAATAGCAACAATCGTTTTGCTGATGTTGCTGTCGCTGAATGCCATTGCAGGCATGACGATCCTTGTTAGTGCCACAACAGCCATTAAAGACCCAACCGTTTACATCAACGGCAGTGGTTCTGTAGAAATAACTTGGAAATCTGGGAAGTCACAAACATATAGTTCCAATGCCTATGCAAACTTAGGTGGCTTGGACACTGTTACTATCACTCCAACCCATGGTTGGTATATCGATGCTGTTCTAATTGACGAAAATCCGCAAGAAATTTTAGACGAAGATGGATTCAGTCTCATCAATGTAAAAGCCAAAAGCATGGTTTCTGTCACTTTCCTGGAAAACGGCGGGATTGACGATGTGGAAACAGGGTCTAACGTGGAGGCTTATCCAGATCCTGATGTCGGCTTAATCTTCGATGATGTGCTAGTAAATGGGTTTGCATATGCGTATACAATTGGACTGCCGCACCCTGATCAAATAAGTGAAACTTGGGATATTCAAACAGACGCTATTTTCGATCAAAGCGTAACGGTAATACTAGTATTAAATCTCGTTGACTTAGGTGGTTCTGATCCGACAGCGCTGAGATTGTTTAGAACCGAATATGAGCTCGCGCGCGCGGACGTCAACTTAGACGGAAAGGTAGACGGAACTGACGTCTCCATTGTAGCCAATTCTAACCCCTCAGAACTCGGTGATCCAGAATACGATCCAAGACTCGATCTGAACGATAATGGCGTAATAGACGATGACGACGTAAACATAGTGAACAATTACGTTGGAGAATCAGTTTGGGAACCACTCGAATCGAGGGTTTTCTTAGATAATGACCTCGTCTACGTTTACGGAGTAACTGATCACCTCTCGTTATTCGGTGTTCATAAAAATTAGGCAGACCCCACTCACGCAAGGCGAGTAGCTGATTCACACTCGAGGTATTCACTATGTCTTCGGAGTGCATTCAAAGGCGCATGCAATGTAAACTGCGAATCAAAATCATACCCCTTTTTTCTTTGTTGTGTTGAGCCAGGTTTATTCAATTGGAAACCCTTTCAAACGATTAGTAGATGTTCTTCTAGACAACTGGTGAACTCCGAAAACATTACATGCGAGTGCTCTTAAAACATACAGATGTAAAACGTTACAGAGGGAACGGTGCTAGGCATTTCATGTTTTCTAGCTCTAATATTAAGTTCGTTATTAGGAAAGCAAAGGAGCACGAAAAACAATACAATTGGCTCAAAGCAGCAAAATTCTATGAACAAGTCTTACACACCAAATCAAGAAATGCTTCCTTTTCCGCAAAAACATGGCAGAGGATAGGTCTCTGCTACGATCGAGCGTCTAGACAGACTGGAGATATAGAAAACTTCAAGAAACTTAGACAGCTGGCAGTAGAAGCTTTCGAAAATGCAGCTGAACTCTACGAAAAGGAAGATAAATTAAAAAATCGAGCTGAAGCTTTGCTGAGCAAAGCTATCGCTAAGTACATACTCTCTTGGTCAGCATCCAACCCTTCAGAGAAGAAGAAAATACTTGATGAAAGTCGCACATTTGGAAACAGGGCCTTACAGGCAGACAGAAATGCGAGGGATAAATTAACCTATGGAAAGACTTGTAACAACCTGCTATTGTGTCTTTATGAACGCTTATATGTTACATCTGACGGGGAAGAAAAGCAACTCATAGCACAAGAAGGAATAAATTACAGCAAACAGGCCATCTCTGTCCTATCAAAGCTTGGTAGCAATAGTGAACTTGTCCTAGCCTATTCAGCAGCAAGCCTGCATAGCTGGTATGCCGCAAACATCAGTGAACAGGAAAAGAAGAGAAATGAGTTAGCCCAAAAAAGCTTGAGCTACTCAGAGAAAGCCGTGGCTCTTTCCAAGGATGTTGATGATCCCTATTACACTACGATGTCACGCTGGGCAGCAGCTCTAAGCACACTTTTCTTCGCAGGAAAAATCGAAGTATCATTGCAATATGCCCAGGAAATGCTGGAACAAGGGTCAATTGCAAGAGATAATTACTTAAAAGGTGTTGCGTGTTACCTCCTTACATTTATCACAGATTGGATCAAATCCCAAGAATCAAATGCAAGCAAAAAGAAGGAAAGATGCGAAGAGATCATCAGATATGCCAAAGAGGCTATACGCTATCTTACACTTGTCTCTCAAGATTCTATCATAGCAGAAACCTATCTGTTCTACGCTGAAAGCTACTCTTCATTAGCACATGATGTTGAAGCCGACATGGAAAACAAACGTGTTTTGCAAGAAAAAGCAGTGGGAATTGGACAGAAAGGATTAGAATATGCAGTCCGTTCAGGTTCCCCAGATGCTATGGGTTCTGCCCTCCACGCTTTAAGCAAAGCACTGCATTTTTATTCTAACTTGCAATCTGAAAAAGATGAAAAAAGAAAGATATTGAAAGAAGCTTTGATCAATAGAAACAAGTATATCGAAACTGTTCAAGCATCGTTTCCATCAAACTATTGGATTTTTGGTGTTGGCAAATACTATGCAGCATTAATGGAAGCAGAGTTAGCAAGATTAGAGGCAGATAGGAATAAGAAGATAGATCTTCTTGAAAAAGCTATCTCAGATATGTTTGATGGTGTTTCAAATTGCAAAAAATGGATTTCATCACGCTCTTCCCTCTTCCACAAAATCATCATTGCAGAATACCAAAACACGTTTGGAGACATACTTTGCCAGCTATATTCACTGAATCATGATGAAGCAAGTTTAGCCAGAGCAATTGAAGTTTATAATGATTCTGCCAAAAAATACAAGGAAGCTGACTTACCAAGTCGCGCTGCTGAGTCTTATTGGAAAATGGCGCGAAACATGGACCATCTTGGCAATCATGCAGAGGCTGCTGAAAATTTTGAAGATGCATCTACGCAATACAAGGCTGCTGCTAAAAAAATCCATCAGTTCGCTGATTTCTATGAAGATTATGCCATCTACATTAAGGCCTGGGCCGAAATCGAAAAAGCCAAAACTGCCCATAAGCATGAAGAATATGCCACTGCACAGCAACATTACCAAGAAGCAACAAGCTTTCTCACACAATCCAAAATGTGGAGCTATCTGTCTCCAAACTTCCATGCATGGTCACTTCTAGAACATGCAGAAGACTTGAGTAGAAAAGAAAGCAACACCAAGTCAATAGAAGCCTTCAGAGAAGCAGCAAGTCTGTTTGAAGAAATAGAAAAACACATCAAATTTGCACACTCACAACTTCAAAGCTTTGAAGTTAGAGACGAGAAGGAAATGGTAATTGAGTTAGTGGAAATCTCATATATAAGACGCGAATACTGTATCGGAAGAATTGCGATCGAAGAAGCAAAAATCCTTGACAGACAGGGCAACCATACTTCTAGTTCCGAAAAATATGCCTCTGCGTCCAAAAGATTCCAAAACGCAGTTGACGCCATGAAACATGAGGCAGATCGCCTAGAATTCAGACCGATAATTTTTGTCTGCAAAGCTTGGCAAATGATGACGCAAGCAGAAGCCGAAGCGTCGCCTGACTTATATTTAAAGGCTGCCAAATTTTTTGATGAAGCCAAAGAATATAGCCTCAGTGAAAGAGCAAAGATTTTGGCTTTAGGGCATAGTCGATTTTGCAAAGCACTTGAAGCTGGGATGAGATTTGAAGCCACAAGAGACAGAAAGTTGCATTTATCTGCAACTCAGCATCTTGAAAGCGCTGCAAACTACTACATAAAAGCTGGGTTCAAAACAGCCTCAGAATACGCTGTCGCCACCCGACGCCTTCTTGATGGCTACATATATATGGACAGTGCCAATATCGAAACAGATCCCGAGAAGAAAGCAAGATATTATGTAGTCGCTGAAAAGGTCCTTCAAGCTTCAGTGGAATCATACTTAAGAGCACAACACCCTGAGAAAGCTCAGCAGGTTCGCCAACTTTTAGATAGAGTTAGAGAAGAACGAACTCTAGTAACATCATTAAGCGAAGTCTTACACGCACCAACTATTGCCTCATCAACGACGAGTTTTATCACACCAACACCAACGCGCGAAAATGCCGTTGGACTGGAGAGATTTGACCACACTAATGTCCAAGCTCATCTAACAATTCCAGAAGAAGTAACTATGGACGAAAATCTCCAAATCCAGTTAGATCTCGTTAATGTTGCCAAAAACTCTGGGTTACTCATCAGAATTGACGATATTCTTCCTGAAGGATTCATTTTAACTGAAACGCCTCTCGAATATAATGTAAAGAATGGTTCAATCGATCTGGGAGGAAAAAAGTTTGAACCCCTTAAAGTCGAATCAATAAAAATCTCAGCTCGAGCGACTGATTTTGGGATCTTCAAGGTGAGCCCTCAGGTAATATACATCGACGAAGCTGGGAAATTTCGAACTTGCAGTCCACAACCTGTGAATCTAAAAGTGCAAGCCCCTGCACGGATTGCTAGAAAGGGAGGTTTTAAGAGGAAATATGAGCTTGTCTACAAGGACCTGCTCAAAGAATACCCACGAATGCCAAAGAGTAATTGTAGAGTCGCCATCGCACAAATTGTTTTTTCTAAATCAGGTGATGTCTTAAACGAGTTTTACGAGGAGAAAGCCCCGGGTCTCTTTAGCTTCCGAAAAGACAAAATTGAAACTGCTAGATTGAAAGTAAAAAACATGATACAAATCGCCCATACAAAAGAAGTCAATGTATTACTCTTTCCAGAACTAACCGTTGACCTTAGCTACAGCGCATTATTAAGAGATATAATCAACTTGGCAAAAGCCTACGAAATGTATATAATCCCGGGATCATATCACGACCAGAAAACAAAACAAAACATCAGTCTAGTCATAGGGCCTACCGGAATCCTTTGGCGACAAGAAAAACATATTCCAGCAATTATCCACCATAAAGGCAAGAGATTCAACGAGGGAATAGATGTTAGAGAAATTCCCAGAAAAATTTTCGTCTGCAACACGGAGTTCGGAAGAATAGCGATTGCTATATGCCGTGACTTTCTTGACATGGATCTAAGGGTGGAGTTGAAAAACTTTGAACCTCCAGTGGACATTGTCTTAAACCCAGCCTTTACTCCAGTAACAGCTGATTTCCAAGCAGTCCACTTTGATGCCCGTAGGTCTATCTATGCCTACTGCTTTTTCGCCAATGTTGCAGAATTCGGCGAATCTATGATATTCACACCGGAAAAAGAACGCGTAGAAAGGAGGATTCCTGCAGGAGAAGAGAGCATTATCTTCAAAGATGTAGACTTCTTCAAACTTCGTTCAGCACGTAAAAAATGGGAAAAAGAAAAGAGAGGAGAAAGAAGATTCATCCAAAGCACGAGATAGCTACGATTGAAAATCGTAAAACTAAAGACATACTTTATGCACACGTGCATTTAGAGTGATCTAAGAGAACAAGGAGACCTACAGCTGCTCTTCTACCAAAGAAGAAAGAGAAAAGCTACATCTTTCTAAGAATTATTTAAAGCGACAATCAAAGAAATAACTACTGCAAGAGAAAAAAAGGGCGAATGCGGGCAACACCATCACTGATCACTTGTAACAATCCCACTCCACCACCTCTTTTGTCATGTACTATTCTTCGCAGGAAACCTCATTAACTAAGACTTCAAAAAACTAAAAAGCGTAATTCTTAAGTTCCAGAAAGATCAATAGGATAGCTCTCAACAATCAAGACACCGAAATTCAAAAGATGACGAAAATGACACATCAAGAGAGAGAAGAAGTGAATTATCAAGATATTCATCCAACTGCAATTATCGGAGACGGAACAAAGATCTATAACTTCGTATACATAAGTGAATATGTAACAATTGGGCGAAATTGTTTAATCGCCAATTTTGTTCATATTGACCACGATGTGAAGATAGGAAATAACTCCAAAGTAATGTGCATGGTTCATATTCCAGAGTACACAAAAATCGGAAACAACTGTATGATTTACCCCAACGTTTGCCTCAGCAACGAAAAATACCCTCCAACTGGGAAAAAGGTTGAGGTAGTCATCGAAGATAACTGTATTGTTGGTACCGGAGCTATCATTAATGCTGGTGTAAGGTTAGGTGAAGGATGTGTAGTCGGGGCAGGCAGTCTTGTCACAAGAGATGTGGAACCTAGAACAGTCGTTTTTGGCCACCCAGCTCACAGACAGTATTCGAGAGAAGATTATGATAAAAAGCAGAAAGAATTTCTTTCTTAACGATGCATTCAATGTTTACGATGCATTCGCGAATAGGTCGAGGCTTGACTTTTTCTGCAGGTTCTGGCGTAAGCTCTCAACAAATTTGTCAACATTCTTGCTTGGGACATTTCCGCAGAAATCAACCTCCTTCAAAATGCATGCATGCGTAATCAGCTAAACATACATCGCGCGCGCATTATTAGTGAGCATAATTTCGTGTGTAGTGTTTAGGGTCCTGAACGACCTCTAACTCGTTGTTATCGGGATCTAAGAAGTCAGCGACTATGCCACCCCATGGCATTTTGGTTGGCTTCAGAGTGAATTCTACTCCTCGTTTCTTGAGTCTTTCATAGAGTGCGTAGATGTCGTCCGTATCGAAGACTATCCCAGTTCGTCTTTTCCTCTTAGATTTCTTGCCAGTGGCATGCAAACCAATCTTGGCTAAAGGCTCATCTGGGCCAACTTCTGCATGGTTGAACCCTCTAGCGTTAAGGGCTACTGGTAAGCCAAGGATTTCATTGTAAAAACGCAGAGCTCTGTCCATGTCTGATACACGGATCATGGTCAACCAAAGACGAGTTATTCTACCTTTTTCTTCTTTCATTCTCACGCCTCGAAGTCAGATTATGAAGGAAGAACATTTTAGTTTTTGGCACGCGCGCGCACAATTCAGGGCTGATTAAGAGGTGCAGTCTTTAAGAAGTCAAAGGGAAAAAAATCCGTCAGAGTGGAGCTTGCTCACAAGGTGTGGTAAACGAGTTCAACCAAGAACTCAAACCTTGCAAGCTAAACTCCATACACACTTCCTTTGTTGATGGTATAACATTTCGGTTTTCGTAATATTGAGATGTGTAAATTCTTACGTATATCGTAATATAGGTTAAATCTTTTAAGTACAAAGACATACACAAGTAACAAATAACTATGACAGGCGAGATTTCAATGGGAGAAAAAGTAAAGGAGAAGCAACTGGAAGAGCAGATTACAAAGGTCCTTACAACCTCAGAAATTGCAGCAATTAAAAAGATGCTTGAGAAAGACCATGCCATTGATTGTCTGTTTCTTTTGATTTTGGACAAGGGGAAATGGAAGAAGGCTAAGACCTACATGAATAAACATAATCTCACACTGAGTGACGGTACATATAGGTCCCGTATGATAGAAATTACTCAACTGGGCTTGGCGAAGGCTATTCCTATCGATCCTCTCAAGAAGAAGTATGCTATCACGAAGAAGGGTAAGAAGCTTGCTTTGGCGTTGCTTGAGTTGCTTCAAAACGTCTAGTTGAAAACGATAATTTTGTTTGTTCGATGTTGGGAATGGTGCCTTCCTACTGGGCGTTGCGTAACTTGTATTTTCTGAGAAATGTTCTTACTCGTATCGATTCAAGAATAGACGTTTCCGTCTGGGAATTAGTATTGAAAAGATTTGAGCAGAAGCTTCTTGCTGCTTAGGCGTTTGAAGCGTTGGTATAGTTGTAAAGCATGTATTCAGCTTGATGTGTCTGAGCGGGCGTCTTTAGCTTTTCCCTTTTTGTCTTTTCACTATTTGTCTGGCTGCAACTACGCCTGAAACCGATGCTTGAACTAGTCCTCGCGTCAATCCCGCCCCATCTCCAATAGTAAATAAGTTATGAATCGGCGTCTCCAAACATTCATTTAACTCTAGTCTTGACGAATAAAACTTCACCTCAACTCCATATAGCAATGTATCCCTCGAAGCCAAGCCGGGCGCAATTCTATCTAAAGCCTCCAACATTTCCCGGATATCCACCAAGTACCGGTATGGCAAGACAAAACTCAAATCTCCAGGTGTTGCACTCTTCAATGTAGGCGCTACTGTACTGCGACTAATCCTCTCCTCGGTTGACCGTCGCCCCGCCTCCAAATCCCCTAACCGTTGAATAATAACTCCTCCACTCAACAAGTTGGTCAACCGCGCAATATACTTACCATACGCAATAGGCTCCTTGAACGGCTCAGTAAAACTCGTGCTCACCAGAATAGCAAAATTGGTATTCGCGCTCCTCCTCTCCGAATAGCTCTGCCCATTCACCGTTAAAATACCATCATAGGACTCCGTGATAACTTCTCCATATGGAGCAACACAAAAAGTCCTGATAACATCATCAAAAAATTTTGAATAGTAAAAAAGTTTCGGCTCATACAAAACCTCCGTCAACTCCTCCAGAACCGGAGCTTGAACCTCCACCCGAACCCCCACATCAACTGGATTGTTCAACGTTTTCAAACCCAAAGCCTGAGCCTCACACTTCAACCACTCAGCTCCACTTCGTCCGGGCGCAACAACCACATACTTCGCAAAAAACCTCTCACCATTAACTGTTTCAACGCCTTCAACACGCTCATCCCTAACGATAAGCCCCTTCACCTCACTCCTTGTTCTCACCTCCACATTAGCATCCAAGAAACTCCGCATTTTCCGAAGCGTCTCAGCACATTTCTCAGTTCCCATGTGACGAACCTTTTGTCGAACCAGTTTCAAACCTGCAAGAGACGCCTTCCGCTCAATTTCCTCAATCCGATTCACGTCAACCCCATAAACGTTGTTCGGAGCACCAAATTTAGTGTAAATTCCATCAACATACTCAATCAGCCCTTGAAGCTCCTCCTCAGTAATGAATTTACCGAGCCAACCACCCACCTCCGTAGAAAGCGTCAACTTCCCATCACTGAACGCGCCCGCACCACCCCAACCATGAAGAACATGACATGGATCACAGTTAAGACATCCAAGCCCTCTACTAGCAGGACACTTACGCTTTTCAAGATCTACGCCTTTGTCGAGAATCAGAATATTCAGCGACGTATTTTCCATAAGCTCTAAAGCCGAGAAGATGCCAGCTGGCCCAGCACCCACAATTACGACGTCATATTTCAAGAGGCATCCACCAAAGACCTTACACAAAATAGCTTAACTACAATATATCTTTAGTGTCTTTCAAATTCGGGAATAAAATTTAGTTTGCCCACTAACAAAACCAGCAGGCATAGGGTTTCTCAAGCATCTGGCTCCATGAATTCCGCATTCCACTAGTCTTTGATGGCCTCTAAAAGGCTCATCACGTTCCAAAGCTTAACCCGAGTATAAGGCGGCATGTTTGGGTCTTGAAGAATCTCGTCAAGAATAGAAATCGCGTTTGAAGCCTTCACAGCAGGAGTCAACTCTCCACTCTGAAGCGTCGCCATCGACTCTTTGGCAGCCCGCCTTATGTTCCGTGGAGTTGTTCTGTCTTCAGAAATCTGACCTAACACTACCATAGCCTGTCCCGTTCTCTCTTCATATTCCTTTAATTTCTTCTTACTCACCATAAGCTGTGCCTCCACTCGACAAAATTGAGAGCAAGCCTCAAATTAACCAGCAGTAATATTACTGTTTGAGGTTTTAAACTTGTCTAAGAAGTCCAGTGATATCCAACACATGGTTGACATGTTAAAGCAAGGTGCCACGCTTACGGAGCTTGCTTGTCCAGCGTGTGCGTCCCCCTTGTTTAGGTTTAAAGGCGGGGAGCTGTGGTGCGCCAAATGTGAAAAACGTGTCATTGTCGTGAAAGAAGGTGAAAATGTGGAAAAGGTGACGAGTCAGGTGCGGTTAAGCGCTCTTGAGAGTACGATACTAGCGAAGATACAGACAGTTGAAAAGAGGATCAAGGAAGAGGAGAATTTGGAGGAGCTGCATAAACTTAATGCGGCTTTGGCTTCGCTTTTGGAGAATCTCGAAAGGTTAAAGAAAATGAAAGAAACCTAAGTGTCAAGCATGTTAGGGCGTTACGAGAACTTTCCAAAGATTATTCACGGTGTCGCTCGTTTTTCTTACAGAGCTTCATCGAAGAAGGTTCAGCAGGTTATAGTGTCGGTTTTTCATCGGCTAAACCAAAAAAGGTGTAGGCTTGAGGAAATAGCTTATTCTTCTCCAGCAGAATGCGAGGTGAATTTTGAGTTTGGGGTTGGAGAAGGTAATGTGTTCACTTTTCTGGATAAAAGCGAGTTAGCTGTGGTGGAAGCCGAAATCGCAGGGAAAACGTTGATTTTTCTGGATTTTTTATGCGTTATTCAGTATCACATTGTTGATAAGTTAGGGAAACGTACCCCATTGAAGTTTGATTATTATCTAATGCGGTTTGCGTTTGGAAGGAATTATGTGGAGTTCTTGATTTCTCATGAGCGTGGACCACAACGGGTTCATGTTGAAGACTTGATAGGCTTTTTAACGGGGCATATCAGGAGTAAACTGGCTGACCGGTATTCTGTTGCTCTACGACTTGAAGAAACGCGGACAATCTAACGTTTCTCTAGAAACCTCAAAACAATGTTTTCGATTACTTGTGCCACTTCTCTTATTGAAGCATTTCCATAGACCTTGAAAAGCTGCTTATCCTCCACCAGCTTTAGGTAGAGCTCTCTAACATCCCTCTGTGTCTGCAGTGTCTCCATAACCGTTTTTCTTCGTTTGATGCGGTCTATTACGATTTCTGGTGGTACGTCGATGTAGATTGCGAGGTCTGGTTTGATGGCATGCTTGTTGATTTCTTTTATCCATTCTATGTTGACATCTGCTGCTCCTTGGTATGCGATGGAAGAGTAAACATAGCGGTCGCAGACTATTATTTTTCCTGCTTTTAGAAGTGGTTTTATTTCGTTTTCGATGTGATAATTACGGTCTGCTGCGAAGAGCACAGCTTCTACTACTGTTGGAACACGGGTGTTTCCTTGAAGTATGTTTTTTCTTATTATATTGCCATAAATGCCTTTGCTTGGCTCGGTGGTATAGACGGCGTCGTATCCTTTCTTTGTCAGAGCTTTTACAAGGCGGCGTGCTTGGGTGGTCTTTCCACTGCCATCGATGCCCTCAACGCATATGAACATGCCATTACGCTCAGCTGCCGCCACTTACATCAATCCTCTGCTGCCTAGCATTGTTGATTCAAGCTGACTGTTTAAATAGTAATAACCAAGATAAAAATTGGAGCGTTACAGTCATGGGTCAACGCTGGGGCGAAATAAAAGACCCGGTTCACGGATACGTCTACATAAACGAGACAGAGAAAGACATCGTAGATTCCTTCCCAATGCAACGTCTCCACAGGCTTCGCCAACTGGCAGGCGCGGAATATGTCTACCCGGGCGCCAACCACACCCGCTTTGAGCATTCAATCGGTACCATGTACTTGGCCCAACGATTAACAGAAAACTCCAACCTCTCCCAATACCTATCGAAAGAAGAAGCTCAAACGATTCACTTTGCAGCTCTACTTCACGACGTAGGACATGGGCCATTCTCACATGTCTTTGAGCATTTACTTGAGAAATTTCTCGATAAAACTCACGAAGAAATGACCGTTTGGATAGTTGAGAAATCTGAACTAAGCGACATCTTAGAGAAAGCAGGATACGATGCAGATGCAGTAGCAAAACTCGCCACAGGCTCGCTGCACCTAAAAGGAAAAATGTTCATGGACCAAATAATTCAAAGCGCCGTTGACGTCGACAAGCTTGACTTCATCGTCAGAGACTCCTACCACACCGGCGCAGAATATGGCAACGTAGACGTTTTCCGCATAATCAACATGCTAGACGTCCTCAACGACAACATAGCGGTCGACTCTGGTGCTCTCTCCGCCCTCGAATCTTTCATATTAGCCCGTATAGAATCCTTCAAAAGCATCTACTTCCACCGCGTAAGCAGAGCCGCCCAAATAATGCTCGCAACAGCCATGGAAAAAGCAAAAGACGAACTAGACCTAATCAATTTCAAAACACCCGAAGAATACCTAGCCCTAGACGATTACACCGTCTGGACAATGCTGAAACTGTGCAAAAAATCCAGCAAAATCATGAAAAACTTGGAAAGGCGGCGGTTGCTCAAATGCGCCTACGACCAGACCTTTCATGTCAAAGACAAGACAGTTTCAAATCTTTTCAGCGCTGAAGAAATCCGCAATGAGATGCGAGACAAAATCGCGGAAAAAGCACGTGTAAGCCCCCAATTCGTGGTCATAGATGTACCAACACTTCCCTCTGTGCCTTACCATCATTCTGCCCTCATAGAACCCATGGAAATCCCCGTCTTCCACAAAACCAGAGACGGAAAAAAGATTCCTCAACGCCTCAGTGAAATCTCGAAAATCTTCGAAGCATTAAGAGGGTTCATAAATGTTATTCGGGTGTACACTGAGGATAAATACCGCACAGAGGTCACCGAAGCCGCGACAAAAGTGTTAGGCGAACTACCGTACTCAGCAAGAATATCCTATTAGCAAGAGGGCGTTGAACCAAATTGAAGGCTCACACGTTAAAAGGAAAAACCATTGTCTCAGGGCCGCTGCAGAGGAAAGGCGAAGGCGGAATTCTTGTGTGCGGTGGCTAACCTATTAAACTGACAAAATGGAGAGCCTATTTAAGCCTGCAAGCATCAGCCATAACTTTCTTCAGCTCTTTGAAGTTTGCAACCAGCGAAAGTCCTATCCTAGTTAGGTCGGTTTTGCCTCCATGTTTTCCACCTCTCCGAGTTCTAACCACTGGCATTCCAAGATGCTCTTCTGCGTCTTTAATGAGGCCCCAAGCATAACGGTAAGACATGCCTAATGTTTTTGCGGCAGCACTTAGTGAGCCTTCTTTGCTGATTTTTTCAAGAAGCTTGTAGGTTCCTTCTCCAAATATGTATTCTCCGTTGATTTCGAACCACAATTTAAAGGCGGGTTTGATTTCTGGTTTTTTCGTGGAAGGCAACTAATTCATCTTCTCAAAGTTGTCTAAGTTAGGCTATTGTGTTCTTGGCTAATAAAAAAGCATGTTCCCCCCCGTTTATGGTTCTTTGGTGAAGCGGGTTTCGCGACAGATCGAAATGTGGCCGCAACAACCTTCGACATAGGTTTCTATGCTAGTTTGGTTATCTTAGCTGCTTATTCCTATATTCTCATGCTCGCTGGTACATAGGGAAGTCTGTGATTTTTTTCTGTATGCTTCCTTCTCTGAGTGCCAATACATATTCAACCACATCTGAGGGTTTTTGAAAAATCAGCTTTTTTGTGGCTTCAAATCCCCATCGTGAGCATTTTATGCTTGAGATTATTGAAGCAACGGTCACTGACTTCATTAGATCGTTGGTTGTCTTGTACGTCGCAAGGAAGGCACCATTCCACGTGTCTCCTGCTCCTGTTGTATCTATCACTTTACCTGTTGGAATGGTTAAGGCTGGAATCATTTGCGGTTCAATTTCGGATCCGCTCACTATTGCACCTAGTTTTCCCATAGTTACTATCAGTCTTTGAGCTTTCATTCGTTCCAGGGCAAGGGAGAGGGAACTGGATTGGGTGAGTGCTTTTGCCTCGAACTCGTTGAGCATAAAAAAGTCGGCTTGTGAGGCAAGTTTCTTGAGTAATCTTCTGTTTCTCGGTTCTTTTGTGTATCCTATCCAGGTGCTGATTGATACTTTTACGTCAGATGAACGCTGCTTTATGTCATTTATTATCCTAGTGACTTTTGCGGGTTTCATTGGGGATAAATGTATCATGCTTTGCGGTTTGAGAAGTCTTGAGGGAATCTGTGAGGAGGTTATTCTGGCTCCAGCGCCAGCGTGTGCTTCGATGTATTTTGCTTCCCAGTTCCTATTGTAGCGAATGTAGAATCTGGTTGAGGGCATGTTAAATGTTTTTACGCCAGTGGAATCTAAGCCGTCAAAGCAGTTTGTGAAGGAGAAATCTTTTCCAACCGTGGTTATTATGGCTGTTTTTACGTTCAGAGATTTTGCAGCGATTGCGGCGTATAATGCGCCTCCACCTGGCTGAGTTCTGGTTCCATTCATGTTCTCTACTTTGTCGATTGATACGTGGCCTACGAACGTGAGGTTTGCGGTAGACGGGTTTGAATTTGGTTGGGCCATTTTGAGTTACCGTTTTGCCTGCTGTGTTGGCTTAGGTTTGAGGAGTGGAGGCTGAGAGGAATTTTTCGAGTTCGTTTTCAGCGTTATCTGCTTGGATGAATATGGGGACATTTTCTATGCCTGTAGCTATGTAACTTGATAGTAGCCATTCACCTGGTGCGAATTCGAGTGTTTTTTCGAGGATACCTTGGTCTATCATGAAGGTGTTGCTAATGAGGGTGCGGTCGTAGGGGCGAGGTAGGGTGCCAACGAAGTAGGTGTGGAGCTGTTGCAGGGCGTTGGTGTTTAGGTAGGCCAGTCTTTGGGTGGCGATGCATACGCCTAAGCCGTATTTTCTTCCCTGTCTTAGCAGGGTTTCAACTTGTTTGCTGCATTTTTTGTCTATGCCTACGGAGCCGCCTAAGTCGGGGATGAATTCTTGGGCTTCATCGAAGACAAGCAGGATATAGGGTTTAACTTGGAATCTGCGTTTTCTGCGGGCGAGGAGATTGCGTGTGAGGGATATGACAAGTTCTTTTATCGTGTAGGGGTCTGAGATGGAGATACATACGATTCTTCCTTCGCCTTCTAGTAGGTTGCGGATTTTTTCGGCTGTGAGTCCGCCTTCTTTCTGTTCCTCTTCTTGTCTTTTCTTTATGACTTCTTTGAGGGCGTTGCGGGTGGTTGCCCATGCATAAAGTCCGCTTTTCTCGTGGACCTTGAACGTTTGGACTACTTCAAGGGCTATTGGATCTATATATTCTATGAATTGTTCGTCGACTTCCTGGTTTTCGCTGAGGGCATGTTGTTCGACGTATTCTAGGATGGTGTCGCTGATTCTGTCTATGGCGTTTATGTAGTGAGGCTTATCTGCGCTGTTTTTTCTTTGGTTTTCGAGTTCTTCAAGGAATTGGCTGTACGTTGGAACTTTCTGTTTGGGTTTAGTGTAGTAAGATAGCTTGGCTTGGTCCATAATTTTCTTGAGTCCTGTTTTGATTCTTTGGTCGGTTTCATATTCTCTGGGTTTGACGACTGAGTTGAAGAATTGTTCTAGGGATTCTATTTTGTGTTCAAGGATGACTTTTGAGGGGATTGTGGGGTCTGAGAGGATGTCGAGGAGGAGGAAGATGTATTCGCAGCTTATGTCGAAGATGACGATTTTTGTGTCTTGTGTGTGGAGGAGGATGCGTCTTAGGATGTTTGACATAAGGTTGCTTTTGCCGCCGCCGGTGAATGCGAAGACGCCGAAGTGGTATCGGACAAGGTTTTCGAAGTCTATGTATATTGGGATTGTTGCTTTGCTGGCTTGGAACATTTTGATTATGCCTAGTCGGGGGTCTCGGTGAGCGTCGGGTGTGGTTTTGGTTGGGTCTACGCCTAGTTTTTGGGTGATTTTTTGGTTGTACATGCGGTTTATCATGATGCTGTTGAGGATGTTGGCAGGGCTGGCTACGATGGGGTAGCTGAAGCCTTTTGTGAATTTGCATTCGCCACTGGAGCAGAGGGTGAGGTCGTAGTTGACGGGGATGGCGCTGATTTGGATGATCATGGTGGCTTTGTCGTTGGTTTGCCAGTCGGCTTCTGACTGTTCTATGATTTCAAATTGCATGGGGTAGTATCCATGATCTGAAAGGCCTCGTAGGCCGAAGTGTTCTGGCCAGACTCTGCTGATTTCCATGAGTGTGTATCTTTGGGTGTTGGGTTCGGTTTGTTTGAAGTTGGGGATTGCTAAGAGCATGCCTTCTTCGAGGAGGCCCATGAGGTCTTTCTGGTATTCTACTTTGATTCGGGCTTGGTAGCGGGCGCTTATGCCTGTGAATTTGGATTCACTTACGATGCCGAATTGGCGGGGGACGACGTGGCTTAGGCGGGCGTGGAATCTGCCGTTGAAGTTGGTGAAGTATGTTTGGTTATGGGTTTTCTCTTCTTGTGGCTTCAATTGCTGTTCTCCTTTCTCGGAATGTACTCATGTAGAATACGAACTTTCTTAATTTATGGTTGTTGAGTATCCAGTTTGCAGTGGTATCAGCGATGCGTTTGAATTGGCCATAGTGCCATTTGGCGATTTTATCGGCGATGAATAGGGGTTTGTTGTGTCCGAAGGCTTCAGGTATGCTTGGCGGGGTCATAGCGGTGAGGGTTGTCATTGTCAAATTTTGGAGCTGGTTTGGTACAGTTTTATCTTTGTAGAGTATTATTTCGACGGGTTCTTTTGCGCTTCCGAATTCGTTCCAAAATTGAACTGTGGTGTTTGGCTTATGATCGAATTCTGGGTAGACGAGGCGGTCTGTGAGAAGGACGTTGCTGCGGAGCAGATGGTCTTTCTTGGCTTGGGCGAGTTGCACATAGGTTTTGAGAAAGGTTTTTTCAAGGCCTATCCTGTTTTTTATGGCACCCAACACGTAACCTTTTCGTGTTTGCGGGTCTGGGACCATGGAGCGGAAGGCTGAATCGTATTCGATTAGGCTCCAGGGGACTTTGATTTTTTCGGGGTTGAAGAGGCTGATGGATTGGAGTATCATGCGGTCGGTGTTCGGTAGTTTTTCGTATGTTTCCGGCGTGATTGTGTCTTTTAGCATGCCTTCGTTGTTGAGGATGGGGATGAGTTGGCGTTTCATGTCTCGGGCTGCAGTGTCTTTTGTTATGCCTATGAGGAGGATTTTGTTTTTCCAGCATGCTTCTATGAGCATGTGGAAGGTGAAGAGGGTGAGGAAGGCAATGTCGAGCGTTGTGAGCCAATGTTTTTTTCCGTTTTTCTTTATTTTCATGAGGTTGGCGTTTTGAGTTTCTAGTTTTTGGGTGTAAAAGAAGAGGTCTCCTAGGGTTGTTACGAGTTTTTGTAGTCTAGTCCATGTTGTTGCGTATTTTGGGTTGATGCTGTATGTGTTGTCTCTTTTTGTTAGGATTTCTTCTTTTACTGATTTTTTGAGGTATCTCTCAGCTCTTTTAGCCCTTTTCTCGTCTGCTATTCCTAGTTCTTGTAGAATTTGGCTCTTGGAGACGGGGCTTTTCTGTTGAATTAGGTTGATGATGGCGTAGCGGAGGTAGTCTGCTCTTGCAGGTGGGATGCCTAGGGCTGGGTTTCGGATGTAGTGTCTGCCTAAGGCGAGGTCGTTGGCGTCAATGGGTGTCTTGTCTATTTTGTAGCCTATTAGGTTGCTTTTTGCTTTCCAGAGGTCTCTTTTTGAGGTGTCGTAGAGTAGGCTGGCGCGTTCGATGGATAAGCTTCTGTCTAGGAGGATGATGCGTATGTCTTGGTTTGGGTCGGTGGCGAGTTTGTACGCGAGGTAGTATTCGGCGAAGGTCATTATCCAGTTGGCGATGGTTGCGTTGTTTATGATGGCGCTGTCTTGTAGTGGCTTGTTAAGGGCTATTTCGTCTGGTTGTTCTTGACTGAAGAAAGTTTGGTCTATTTCTGGGACCTCGCTTATGAAGACGGGGATGACGCTGGAGATTCCTGCACCTTGTTGGAGGGTCTTTGCGTCGTATTGAACTGCTGGTTTGGAGCTCGGCTTGAAAGTTATTGTGCCAGTTGAGGCGTAAGCGCCACCGAAGAAGATTACGAGGTCGAACAGAGGCCGAGAGTACATGGTGCCGTCTACGCCTGCGAAGCGAACCTGAGTAGAACCCCAGAATTTCCGGGCTGTTTCGTAAGCCTCCTCGTAGCTGAAGCTTGAAACAATAAGGTTAGAAAGCAAACGGTCGTAGAGCGCTTGCAAGGGTTGAAGGCGGTTCTCATACTCGGTGATTTGGTCAGAAGCGCCCAATTTAAGAAGGTTACTTGTTCTCTTAATTGTGTGGCTCAACATAGATGAAGACATTTAGTCACCACTGAGTTCCAACATAAGAACATACAGCTCACTTTAAAACAATACTTTGCGTTGGCAAGAACAGCTTCTCTGTCAGAGGTTTCCCTCCGAACAAAAGTGGGGGGGGGGCGGCGTATCTGTGCATGCTTTCAATTCCCTATTATTGGGATTTCTCCTTGAAGCCAGAAGTCGTGGCGGACTTAGCTGCCAATGGGTACACTTTCAATGTTGTAAAACGAAAATGCACAGGAGGATGCGGACACAAACAAACATGTCAATGTCAACGAAGACATCAAAATTTTAAATAACTCCGCCTAGAACTTTAGATGGCAGTAAGCGTTTTGGTGGCAAGATTGAACCGTAAACTTCGCCCAGAAGAAAAAGTAGAAATTGCAGTTAACATGAGTGATGCGTGTGTTCGTATTTGTGCAGAAGGAATCAGCAGCCAAAACCCGTCCATTAAAGAAAAACATATTGTAGAAAAAGTTAGGAAAAGAATCCTCCGCCAAAAGCCAGATCACTACGAGGTTTAGAAACTGGAATCTTTCGAGGAACTAATAAAACGAGTTATTAGCAGCTTTAGCGTTGCTGGAACGGATTACATGATTACAGGAGCTCTAGCAGCAAGCTATTACGGCAGTGCCCCGAACGACAATGGACATAGATATTCTTGCAAGTTTTCCCAGAAAATCTGCAAACAAAACTCGTAGCACCGCTGAAAAAAGCAGGCCTCAAAGTTAACGGTAAAAAAATCTGGAAAGCACTAGAATCCAGCTACAAGATACTAACTCTAAAAGACAAGATAGCACCTTTCACACTCGACATCATTTTTTCTGACAAAAAACTTAAAAAAAGAACAGGAACAATCCTAGGTTTACGCGTGCGCGCATAAGTGAATAGGAAGAATATGAAAATAAAATAGAAACAAGAGATGTTTAAAATGTTAAGAAAGTCTTTCTTCTTCATTGTCTTTGCTATAAGTTTCTTCTTAGCCTGTGCATTTGTAGCATTGATCCTTCACAGTGCTATTACTCAAGATCTACCTTTATTGATAGTAGGCTTAATAGCATTCTTTGCAATGGTATTAAGTGGATCAATCGCACATAATTTTTTGGAAGTATAGAATATGAAAATAAAAGTAAAGGAAAAGGAAATAACAATAAAGTCCAGTCTCTACTTGATAGTCTATCTCTTCAGTGCTCTCATTGGACTAATAGAAGAAGGACTAATGGGTCTAGTAGTTATCACATCTTTTTATCGTTGTCTGTTGAGTTAATCATAGTCTCATTCTTTCTTCAAGTGTAGTATGTGTAGTCTTTCATTGTTTTATTATTAGAAATCTAACTCTATTGATGTGAAACATATTTCTACTCTAAGATGAACATTTTTGCCTCCTTTTTCTGCAAGGTATCTTAAAAAGAAGCAAAATAGTTTAGCCCTGCAGGTGTGGTGCTCAGCTTTTCCAAGATGTAGGTAGGTTCAGCGAATAATAGAAGGGTTTATTCGAAAGAACCGTCAATTTGCATAATGCTCCGAGAATGGGCTCCGGTAGAAGCGTTTTGTCTGCCGAATATAGCCCGGTTAAGTATTCCGGCCTTTCGAGCCGGAGACCCGGGTTCGAATCCCGGCCGGAGCACCAAACTAAATTGTTAAGAGCTCTTATTACTAATGGAGAATCTATATGTCCGGGGGGCTTAGGTTGAAAAACGAGAAACCCAAACCCAACTCGCGGGCGCAGAGAGCTAAAAATATTTAGGCATCTACTGAAAGCTATGGAGGTAAAAATGTAAGGAGGTATGAGAAGTGAGAGTCTTGGTTCTCGGCTGTGGAAAGATGGGCTCGGCTATAGCTATGGATATGGCTCAAAACGATGAGGTCTCTAAGGTTGTTGTCGGCGATTTTGACGAGAAAAAAACGGAGCAACTCGCTGCTAAGCTGGATAGTGACAAGGTTTTGGGGCAACGTGTTGACGTTATGGACCAACAAGCCACAGTGAAGCTGGTGAAGAATTTCGATGTAGTTATGAGCGCTCTTCCTTATGGAATAAATGTCTTAGCAAGTAAGGCCGCTGTGGAAGGTGGTGTGCACCTAGTAAACTTGACCCTCGAAGAACAGCAGTGGGAACTTGACACTCCAGCAAAAGAAGCTGGAGTTACGCTTATACCCGATTGCGGTGTCGCTCCAGGCCTAGCCAGCATTCTCGCAGGTTACGGCGTAAGCCTTATGGACGAAGCGGAAGAGATTCACATCATATGTGGGGGGATTCCCCAGAAGCCAGTTCCTCCTCTTGGATACAGAATCGTGTTTGAAACCCAAGGCCTTGTGGACATGTACTGTGAAAAGTCTCGAATCGTGAGGAACGGAAAGATAATCCAAGTAGACACT
>JAOZHR010000032.1 GCA_026014805.1 Candidatus Bathyarchaeota archaeon
TATTACCCTCTGCTTCAGCCATTTCCATTTAGCATTTTTCCGTCGAGTTCAGAAAAGAAACCGTCGTATTCTTAACAGACCAAATCTTCGTTTAGGATTGCCTGCAGCAACTGCTTCTTTAGCACAACAAAATAGGGGGGGGGGGGGGTAGGAAGCGCACGCGCGCCAATATCTTTGAAGAATAAGAGACAGTCTTATCATAGTGCTGTGTTACCTTTCATCATGTCAATTAAGACTGCCTAGCGACTAGACTCCACTGGTCGACATAAAGAACATAAGTGAGGGGTGATGTAATTACTTAATTCATCTCTTAGGTGGATAAGATTATGATCGACAAAAAAGCTAGAGATCTTCTCGGGACAATCCTCGAATCCTTTGGCCCAGCGGGTTTTGAACGAGAAACAGCTACAATCATAAAGAGAAACGTCAAAAAGTACGCTGATAAAGTAACCACAGACAAGTTAGGTTCTGTAATCTTCAGTCATGAAGGCACAGACAAACGGCCTAGAGTCCTGCTTACGGGACACATTGACGAAGTCGGGTTTGTAATCTCTGGAATAGATGACAAAACAGGCTTCCTAACATTCAACCCCCTAGGCGGATGGTGGGACCAAGTACTTCTCTCACAACGAGTCGTAATAAGAACTGAGAAAGGAGATATCCAAGGCATCATAGCCGCAAAACCGCCACATCTCCTATCCGCAGAAGAGAGAAAGAAGGTAGTTGAGAAGAAGTCTATGCACATAGACATAGGAGCTACAAGCAAGAAAGAAGCAGAGAATATGGGAGTCAAAATAGGTGATCCCGTAGTGCCCTGGTCCCCCTTCTCAACCATCAAAAACGGCAAGTTAGGTATGGGAAAGGCCTTCGATGACAGGATAGGAGCCTTCGTTATCATGGAAGTCCTGCGCGAAATCGCTGAAAAGAACATCAAGCACCCAAACACCTTCTACGGTGCAGCAACGGTTCAAGAGGAAGTTGGCGCAAGAGGCGCCGCAACAGTTGCACATCTCGTCGATCCAGACGTGGCCATAGTTCTGGAAGTCGATATTGCAGGAGATGTGCCCGGAGTAAAACCCAGCGAGGCGCCCACAAAGATCGGGAAAGGCCCATCACTACTGACGTATGACCGCTCCATGATTCCCAATCAGCCTCTAAAACAATTCGTGATCAATACGGCCAAGAAGATGAAGATTCCCTTACAGTTGTCAATGGTTGCAGCTGGTGGAACAGACGCCAGCAGAATTCATATGAGTCGAGCTGGGTGCCCAAGCATCGTAATAGGCATCCCAACTCGGCACATTCACTCTCACGTTGGAATCTTGAGCTTCGAGGATGTGGAAAAAACAACAAAACTGATATTAGGGCTTGTGAAACTTCTCAGCAAAAAGAAGGTTGATAGCTTCACAGCTTTCTAGAGAACGCGCATGTAATATGCGCACAATTGAAAATTCAGTAGAGACAAAAAGAGTTAAAGCTCTATTGAAATAACTACTGCTCCGGTTAGTGATAATGGATCTTCTGTTATTGGTTCCACTTACTCCTTATGTTCTAATTCTTGGTGGTTTTACTGCAGCTTCTTGGTTGATTGGGAAACTTTCCAAGTCAGCTCCGGTTGCGGGAGCGCCTATTAGTGCTGCGATGAAGATTATGTTGCTCTTTGGATTTCTTGTGGGGGTTCTCATGTTAGCGACTGCGGCAGGTGTCTGGCTGAGTCAGGCTTGGGATTCCGGTACGCGTTACCTTTTAGTAGTTACCGGTTTGGCCTTGGTTCTGAAACCTTTGAAGGACGTTCCTTGGGCGGCTTTGATAGGATTGGTGATAGGAGGTTCGTGTGCTGGTTTGGTCTACATCTTGTATCCATTGCCTGAAACTGTTTTGGGCATCTCGTCAACTTGGGTGTACTTGGCAATCTTCCTAATCCCAACTTTGCTGGCTTACATCTTTTTCAAGTTTGCAGAAGACCTTCTGAAGCTGGTGGGCACGATCTTGGCTTCAAGACCTGTTGTCACCATCTTAGGCATCTTATGCCTTCTTCAAGGCGTACTTCTGCTTTTGAACATGAGCATATTCACGAGTTTTCTCCCGTAGGATCGAAGATAGCGCGCACGTGACGATTATAACCAAAAATCCGGAGCCACGGATATTCTGATTATGTGAACTTATAGCCTTTTCAGAGATAGTCGGTATGCTGCTACCCCTAACGCAAATAGAATCATGCCTGAGATTGACATGTAGACGATTTCTGGCATTATCGCTTCAAAGGGAAGATTTTTTGTCATAATACCCTGCATGGCATTGACCAGTTTCGTGAACGGAAGAGCCTCCCCAAAAATTTGAGCCGACTGTGGCATTATAGAGAGAGGGAAGAAGGCCCCGATGAAAAATTGGAGTGGCACGCTGATTAAAACTGCGACTGAATTGGCAGCCTCTTCGTTTTTTGCAAGAGAGGAGATTATTAGTCCGAGCCCTATTGCAGAAAGTGCCCCTAAGAAAATTGACAACACAATTGCTGGAATATTCCAGTAGAGGTTAACCTGAAAAAGAAGTATGCCACTAGCAAGCATGATGGACGCAGATAAATAGACGATTGCCAAGCAGGAGACGACCTTTCCCGCTAGAACAGTTACGGGAGAGACCGGTGCGATAATCATTCGCTGAAAAGTTCCTTTTGTACGCTCACTTGCAATCGACACAGAAGCATGGTTTAGCCCGCTCCAAAGGAGGACAAGGCCAAGTGTGCCTGGAACCATGTAGTCAATCCACCTTAGCTGGCGTCCGGAGACATCTGCTTCAATGGTTGAAACTGTAATCGGATCGGCGAGAACTTCAGCGTAACCTTGAAGGCTCTCTGGGATTTGATCAATCGCAATTTTTTGATATTCTCTTATGAATCCGGAGATGAAGCCAAGAATACTCTGCTGTGCGATTATAGAGCCTGTGGGGTCGCTTGGGTCAGTGTATATACCAAAGTGGGCTTTTGTTGGGATTGGCATTCCTAAGCTGTCTGTATACTGGAAGGAGAGTGTTTCTGTAAAGTTAGCTGGTATAACCACAGCAATCTTGATCTGCTCGCGGCTTATATCATATGCAGCAGTGCCATTGGCGTCTTTATCGCCGTACGCATCGTATTCGTAAACGGTGAAGTTGACGTCTTTCAGCGCTTGAACAAATGCGTCTCCAATTGTACTGTTTTGGGAGGCGGTGCCATTTACATAAATCGTTTTTGCGTCAAGGTTGACTGTTCCGACTCGAATTCGGCCTGTTTCTCCTGTGCCTTGAGTGCCGAACGTGAAGCCAATTATCATCAGGAAAAACAGAGGAAAGATCAATGTGAAGAAGATGGCGGTTTTGTTTCGTGCAATTCCAAGAAAATCTGTTTTTGCAATTGCGAATACTTGATTTATCGTTCTCTTGAGTTTCATAATTGTTCTCCCTCTTCTCTCAAGCTTCGTCCTGTGAGTAAAATGAACACGTCTTCAAGCGTGACTCGAGAAAGTTCAATAGACAGGATTTTTATTCCCACAGAGGAGATAGCCGATACAACGTCTGGCAGGACATCCTCTGCTCTTCTTGTGATTATTTTTAATGCTTCAACTTCTTCATTTTCGTCATAAGCCCTGTAAGACCTTTTGACTCCTGAAATCTCTTTCACCGCCTTTATCAGTTTCAAGGTTATTTTATCTGGAACTACGGTTATGGTGTTTTCCATCTTGACCTTTTTAATGAGTTGACGAGGGCTGCCTAGCGCGATGATTCTGCCCCTGTCCATAATTGCCACTTGACTGCATAGTTCTTCCGCTTCATCTATCATGTGCGTTGTTAGCATTATGGTTTTTCCCTCCTTATGCAAGGCCTGAATAATTTCCCAAAGAGCTAACTTGTTTTTAGGATCAAGTCCGGCAGTAGGTTCGTCTAAAAGGATAACTTGAGGCTCATGGAGAAGGGCAGCAGCTATGTTGACGCGGCGTTTCATGCCACCAGAGTAAGTGAAAATGTGACGTCTTACAGCTTTTTCGTCCAGCTGAGTGAACTTCAAAAGTTCCTCAATTCTATTCTTGAGTTTGCCTCCTGTCAATCCGTAAAGTTTTCCAAAAAAGGCGAGGTTTTCACGAGCATTCATGTAATCGTACAAAACAATATCTTGCGGAACAACGCCTAGCAATTCTTTCACCTTCATAGGCTCGTCTTGAATGTTGAATCCCCCAACTTTAATTGTGCCTGAAGTGGGGTTTATCATTCCACAAAGCATCTTTGTAAGCGTAGACTTTCCAGCGCCATTAGGTCCCAGCAAGCCAAAAAGTTCTCCTCTCACAACGTTCATAGAGACATCGTCCATGGCAATCGTGTCTTCGAAATATTTAGTAATTGAATTTACTTCAATGTCATCAAAATTCATGGTTTCAGCATCCTTTCTGCACGTTCCTATTCATACGAGTTTTAGTTTAAATCTTTAGGGATAATACATGCGCGCGCGTTTACTATAATCAAATGCTAGCATTCCAGATTTTCCAAAATTCTTCTTCGTAGAGATTGGCAGTGTGGTTCCCATAGACAACAATCAAATTCTCATTATTACGTTCTTCTCCGTTTGCTGACCAGTTGAAACTTCCAGTCAGAACGACTTCCGTCAACAACCATGACTTTGTTGTGCATAGATTGCGAATTTGTGTTGTTTCTAACATCGACTCCATTACTCTTTAATCTCTGATATTCGCTATACCCACTTATCTGGCTCTTCTCAAAAACAACTTTCACGTCTATGCTTCGGTTGTGAGCGTCAACTAAAGCGTGTCCGATCGAGTCAAGCGTGAAACTGTATATGAGAATGAATACTGAGGAGTTCGCTTTTTCAATCCAATTGATGACTGCTTGTTCGCACCCCCCGTTTGGAGAAAAGTAAACACCTCTAATTTCACTACCCGCTAGAGCAAGCTCATAATCATCTTCAAGTTGCTCATATGCTTGTTGAAGTTGATAGTATGATAAGTTCAAAGAGTCACGTTTGATTTGTAGAACCTCATACCACTGCTCAAGCAGTTCATAAATGTCTTGAAGTGTCTCGTGAGTTTGATTCAAAGACTCATAGCTGGTTTGCAATAGACCATACTCTGCCAAAAGCTCACCATAATCCATTATCAGTTGGTTGTAAGTTGCATTGAAATCACTGTATTCAGTTTGCATCGTTGAAATCTCTGATTCCAACCTAGAGGTTTCAGACTGGAGTGAGAAAATTTGAGGAAGAGAAATTGAATATCCAATCCCAGATCCAATCAACAGAGACAATATTATTGGAGCAAGCAACTTTGTATTCATAAACACACCATTCTAAGAATAGAAGTTTCGTTCTTATGGCTTTTAGATAGGCTCGTGCGTGCATGTACAAATATCTGTTTCACTCCTCCCTCTCAGCTTTGCTGGTTGTCGTTGCTTAGAAGCCCCTAAATATTGATTTGAGAAAGCACTGTTCTATGGTGTATCGGAAAAGTTTGAGTGATGTTTGGTGTTGCAGTTGGAACTGCGGCTTCGCACATAGGGACTTGGAGGAGGTAGTTGAACATGAAAACAAGGAACATGGCTGAACTTTGCTTAAAGGAGTGCTCTCATTGTAAAGAACGGGTTATCATTAGTTATGCATGTCCTAAGTGCAGGGTTAGAACCTGTATGCTCTGTGCGATAGAAAACGACTGGAAATGCCCGAATTGTAATGTAGATGTTGTTTGAAAACAAGACAGTTAATTTATTTTGCAGTTCCTCTTTTTCGATGACTCATAGACAACCACTCTTAATGCTGGTACGTTGGGATAACGCACATATATGACTGAGCAAGCCTCATTTTCGCACTGGTACTTGCTCTTTTTCGTTCTCTTCACTAAGGGCTTTCCACACTCTGGACATTTAGCCATCTCAAATCACTGTAGTCTTAGTCACAGGTCAGCAAACTTATTGCTTGTGAATTTGAAATACATAAGTAGAGTATCATCAGCGTCAGGAAGCATGCTTATTTCTCGCATAGGATAAATGTCGTATGTCTTGCATGCATGCATGGCTCTGTGAAATAGTAAAGAATGTTCTCGGCAATCTGCCCAGGTATCACACCTTTAAAGTCTAATCCGTAGCGTTTGTCTCTATTCGGGATATTCCAAGCGTTAAAGAGTTGAAGGCTGTCTGGAACCAGATCCATTTGCGCACGCGTTTCCACATCTTAATTCTTCGCGCGTGTTTATGGCTATAGTAGGAGTCTTGTCCCAACTCCTGTCTTCTTCGCTTTCTCGTAGATAAGGACAGCTGCTGCCATGTCTTCTATAGCTAGACCTAAGTGCATTGACATGATGCGTTCTTGAGGGTTTTCGCGACCAGGTTTTTCGCCGCTAATGATCTCGTTTAATTCTGCGTATACAGGCGGTATTTTGGAGAAGTATCCTAGTTTCTTGTAATATATCAGCTGATCGTTGTCGTCGGTGCAAAATTTGTCCATTGATTGCATGGCTTCTGGCTTCCAGTATGAATCGAAGTCTAGGGGGCACGCGAAGCCGCCGTCCGTGAGCCATGATGCTTCAATTACTGGTTGTGGCTGTTTCAGAATTGGCCCTGCCGTTACAACTATGTCGCAGTGTTCAACCGCTTTTCTGGGCGAGTTAACGGGGGTAACTTTTATTTCAAATTTGGTGGTCATCTCTTTTGCATATGTCCGCAGGTTTTTCTCGTTGATGTCGTAAGCCTTTACCTCTTCTAGGGTCTTGCACACGACTGTTAGGGCTTCGAGGTTGCTTCTGCCTTGAACACCACATCCGAGGATACCCAAGGCTTTCGAGTTTTCTCTAGCCAAGTGTTTAGCTGCAATGGCGGTTGCTGCGCCGGTTCGTTTAGCTGTTATCCAAGTGCAGTCCATAACGCAAGTCGGGATGCCTGTTTTAAGGTCGTTCAAGATGAGCAGCCCAGATATGTATGGCAAGTCACGTTTGGGGTTTTCTGGAAATCCGCTGACCCATTTGACTCCTGCTGACTTCATCTTGTGTATGTAAGCTGGCATGGCGTGGATGAAGGCGTTTCTCTGAGGATGTATACCATGTTTGGGTGGCACCTCAACTTTTCCCTTTGCTTTTTCTCGGAAAGCTTCTTCAACGATTCGAATGATCTCTTCGATTGAGATGTTTAGTCTCTCTATGTCAAGTCGAGATAGGTATAGAATTCCTCCCTTAGACTTCATGGATGATACCGTGTCGAAATTGGGAGGCAAAACAGAAAAACTTTGTGCGTATTACCAAGTTTTCCCATAGTTTGTAGCAGCAATAACCACACCAAATATTCTAAGTTCCCCATTGTCATTCAAGCAAAAGTTCGACTGACTGGCAGGGTCGACCTCCTGAGAGCCATAGGATAAGGCGATAACAACCAAATCAAAAATGTCCATATCCCCATTCTAAACTCCAAACCATCCTTGCAAGAGTAAATACAGTTCCAATATTGATTGTCGTTTCATAACTGACTTATTTAGTCTGAATATTTACAAGGCATAGTGAGCAAAACACTATGAGCCTAGAACTAAAAAAACTGCAGAAGAAGGAAACTGAACTCAGAAATGAGCTGCAGTCATTGAGCGAAAAAGAAGGAATCCTAGGTGAAAAAACCAAGATATTTGAAGAAAAACTGTTAATTCACAAATCAAGAAAAAAGCTCATAGCGGAGCATAACTCAGTTAGGCAATTTGCAGGAGCACAGGCTAAGTTAAAGAAACTTGAAGAAAGATTAAGCGAAAGAAAAGAGTATCCCCGAGACTTTAGCGAAATTCAAATCCAACAAGCTGAGCAACAACAGATTAAAACAGCAGTGGAGGAAAAAACCTTTCCACCTAAAAGTAATTCAACGCCTAAAAATCGCCTGCGCTTAAATGGAAATCTAGTTTTTTCTTGGAGCTACAAGAAGCTATCTTGACGTGCGCGCATGACTTGAGGATAGCCCACCTCTACGGTTTACATGCTTCTTCAAGGTTGGTACGACTTTAGGGTGCGCACCAGAATATTTCCTTCTACATTTTCAAAACTTGAGTAATAACAAGAGCAATAATGTAGAAGACTATTGCTATGGGAAAAATTATCCAGATCTCAAGGAGATTGATTAATACGCCTAATATTATCGGCATCACTATGCCTATGATGCTCATAGGAATGAATTGTAGGCTGTAGGCAGTTCCTCTTGACTTTGGTGGTATGATTTTTGCGACTAACGAAGTTGTGATCGGCATAGTCATAATATTGAAGAAACCATAAACAAGATAAAACAGTACAGTTTGGATCGTTGAAGTCGAGACGAACATGCAGAACAATGCAACAGACACCGTTGAAATAATCAACGTAAGGGATCTTTTCCAGCCAAATTTATCTCCTACGTAACCTCCTATGATGACGCTTGCCAAACCAATTAGAGGACTTAAACCGAAAATGATGCTTGCCAAACTGGCATCTAGCCCTTTACTTTCAGTGAGATAGGTTGTTAAATATGTTGAAATGGTTCCACCCGCGGCACTTCTAAAAAGCATCAGTAGAAGAAAAGACAAGAAAGTGACAGATAAAACATCCTTTAACGGCGTAGTCAAACCTTTCCCTTTTGTCTCACTATCCTCCACAGGAGAAGGCTCATTCATATTCACAAACAAGGCTACAACTGCAATAACAAATATTGGCACAGCCCAAATTAGGTAAACGTATCTCCATTCAAGCCAACTTAGAATAAGTCCTAATGTGATAGGCCCAAGAGCAATCCCAAGAGTACCGCTTGCGCCGTGAAAACCTAACCCTCTACTCAAGAAATCTGAAGGTATAACATTAGTGGTTGCACTCAAAGCCGGCGGATGATAAAAGGTTGATGCCAGGGCAGTTAAGGAAAAACATAGAACAATAGCCTCCACAGTGGGAAATAACAAGACCAAAGAAGCAGCAAGCACTTGCAAAAACAAACTGAACGATATGAGCTTCGTGTGACCTAAGCGATCAGCAAGCAAGCCACTCGGAATTGAAAAAACCAGCGAGAAAACTCGAGGAATAGACACAATAATACTTGCAATGACAATAGATAGCCCATATTCACTAATTAGAATAGGTAAGAGAGCAAGGGGAAGATTTGTGTACACATGAAGCAAAGTATGAGAAGCACACAAAAAAAGCAATCTTGGTTTAAGATCCCCTCTTATCATAAACACACCATGCATGAGATGTGCAGTCTAATATGATATAAAATATAAAATCTTTAACACCCAACGAACGCGTGCGCATCCGCAACCCAAAAGCTTTCTTAAGAGTTTTCGTGACTACTAGTATGCGATCAGAATGCTTGGAGAAGAACTTTGATGAGTAAAGCAATCAGGATGGCTAGGATTTCAGCCCGGGGCGGATTCAACCTTTTCTGGGGCGTAGCAGCTTCCTCAATCATCTCCGCCATAGGCGTTATACTCGTAGCAAGGCTTCTATCTCCACCTAAATACGGTATCCTTACAGTCGCCTTGTTAGCTCCAAATCTCATCTCAACGTTCAGAAGTTGGGGCGTGAACTCTGCGATGATAAAATACACCGCTCAATACAAGGCAGAACATAGAATGGCAGAGGTTAAAAGCATCTTGGCTGCAGGAGTGCTTTTTGAACTCGTTTCAGGCTTCGCTCTAACCTTCATTTCCTTCATGCTTTCCGGCTTCTTGGCAACAAACATTTTCCACCGCCCTGAAATAGAACCTTTAATCCGAGTAGCGTCCTTCATCATCTTTGCAGGAGCCCTCATAACAGCTGCTCAATCCGCTTTCATAGGCTACGAAAAAATGGAGTTCAACAGCATTACGATGATATGCCGATCTGTCATCAAAACCGCTCTAATGCCTCTCCTTGTAGTCCTGGGCTTCGAAGTTTTCGGGGCAACTCTCGGATCCACAATAGCTTTCCTGATAGCTGGGTTAATCAGCATACTAATCCTCTACTTAGCCCTTTACAAGAATCTCCACAGACTAGACGACGCCAAATTAAACATTCTAGAAACAATGAAAACCATGCTCAAATATGGGCTGCCCTTGTCAATTTCAGTCATTCTAGGCGGGTTTCTTGTACAATTCTACAGTTTCCTAATGGCTATCTACTGCACGGACCTCTTAATCGGCAACTACCAAGTTGCAGCGAACTTCGCCATTCTAATCACATTCTTTGCAACACCGATAGTCACAGTGCTGTTCCCCGCTTTCTCCAAACTAAATCCCGAAAAAGACACGGAAACACTGAGAAACGTTTTCCAGTTTTCAGTAAAATTCGCTGCTCTCCTCGTCGTGCCAGCAGCAGCAGCTGTCATAGTCCTATCGCAACCAGCTATTTCCACGCTCTTTGGAGAAGAATACACTTATGCACCACTCTATCTAACCCTACTCGCCATCAACTACCTATACTCAGCATTCGGAAACCTAAGCCTCGGAGCCCTCATAAACGGCCAGGGAAAAACAAAATTCAATTTAAGACTGACCCTAATCACGGCAGCCATAGGTTTTCCACTGAGCCTACTCTTAATCCCAAGATTCGGAATCATAGGTCTAATTGCAACCGCCCTTACCGCTGGAATTCCAAGCCTAATCATAGGACTCTGGTACATAAAAAAACACTTTAAAGCCACAATCGACTGGGCCTCGTCATCCAAAATACTGTCAGCATCTGCACTTGCAGCCACAATCACTTACATAATAATATCTCAACTGAGCCTAGCCAGCTGGATAAGACTAATCATCGGAGCGACAGCTTTCCTAATTGCCTACACAACAACGGCTCTACTAATAGGAGCAGTTAACAAAGCTGACATACAAAACCTGAAAGAAATGCTAAATGAGTTAGGACCGATTTCTCACATGTTAAAGCCTTTACTAGATATAATCGAAAAACTTGCACCTCACAATGAAAGACACAACAATCACATAACATAAAACCTCTCCTAAAAAACCCAATGCTTCAACCCCCTCACAACGCTTAAGCCTCCTCCTAAACTCACCCTCCCTTCCGCTTAATAGCATCTACTACACCCAAACGAACATAATCCCCATCTCAACACCCAACAACTCCGACCCCCCTCGGGATAGTGACCTTCCAGCCATGAGGGTTTAAACTAGGATTTGAGGCTATTTCCATCACCTTTTGATGAGAAGAAGCGTTTTTCTTGGGTTTTTAGAGTTTATCGCACACTCATTTTCGATAAAGAATGAAAACTCCTAACAACATGGCTAGCCCAGCCAGTAACTGAATAAGAGTAAAGGCTTCTCTAAGAAAGGCGAAAGCAAAAATTGCACCAAAGAGAGAGGACGTAGAAAAAATGACTCCTGTTCGCATAGCACCAATTTCTCTTAATGCAAAAAGAAATAACAAAATAGAGAAGGCGATGCTGAAGGCTCCTACCGACAATATGTATGGTATTGAAGTTACGGGAATAATAAAACTAACTCTAAGAAGAAGAGACATAACTAGCAGAACAGCACCACCGATGGAGCATTTCAATCCAGTTACCATCACGATATCTCGCTTCTTGCTCAGAAATTTGCTCAGGTTATTATCCATACCCCAAAACAAACAAGCACCTATTATCAGTAAACTACCAACAACTTCTTTGGTTAGAGTAAGCCTATCAAATTCACCATTTGTTGTAATAAACACAACTCCGAGAAGCAAGAGAAAAATACCAAAATAGTCCTTTCTCGCTCCCCGCTCTTGCAGAAAAGCAAAAGCAATCAGAACAGTGAACAATGATTCTGTGCTAAGGAGCAATGCAGCATTAATCGCCGTAATTTCGCTAAGGCCATGCAAAAGCATTAATGGTGCAATGATTGAGCCACAAAGAATAACAAGGGCAAGAATTCTGTAATCTTTTTTTGATATGCTAGTTTCAGTTTCCGTGGGGGTTTCAAATAGAGCGAGAACCTTCCTGTGAAGTGGAGAAAGGTGAACTATGAATAGGAAAATGCCACCGACAAAATAAATCATCCCAGCAACGATCAAAGGATTAACAGCTTCTAAAGTAATTTTGTTCAGAGTTGAACTTGCTCCAAACAAAATCGCTGACACAATAGCGCCTACATATCCCCAATGGTGAGTCAAGTAACATCCCTCTTATTATGTAGGTTAGGTTCAGCTAATGCTTTTCTACATTTCTTTGGGAGATGAGCGCTCTGGCGTGGATGTTTTCTAATCCTAAGGAGATTCTGGAAAAATAGACTTTAATAATAGCTACAGCTATCTTGGAGAGGCGAACTTTGTGAAGTGGGTAACTCGCGAATTTGTTCATGTGGACAGAACAGCATGTCCATGGCTTATCAAAAAGTTCATAGACCCACAAGCAGAATTCATCTTTGTGCCTACAGAGAAAATAGAAGAGATAGTAAAAAACCAAGGGGCAACACCTTTTGACGCATCAGGAGTGAAGCTTGGACATAGAGAAGGCAAATGCAGCTTCGAAACCATAATAGATGAGTACAAGCTTGAAGACCCGGTGCTCCATGAACTCGCAAAAACCGTCCATTCTGCAGATACCCGTGACACTGATCTAGCGCCTGAAGGAATAGGATTAAGTGCAATAATGACTGGCGCGAGATTTAATGTGAAAGACGATTTTGAAGCGATTGAGAAAGCTGCTTATGTTTATGACGCGCTCTACAGCTATTGCAAATTCAAGCTACTTCGCCGAAAATACAAAGATGAATTAGAGAAAATGAACAGGAAACAGCAAAGGGAATTCCTAACAGAGAAAATGCGAGAATGAACAATAAACATGCACTCTGATTTTGCAGAATTCTAGTGTGTACGATTACATCTGATCTACAAAGCTTCGACCAGTGTAACAAGGATGAAAGCATGATAGAAATTCGTAGCTTCGACGGGATTGCCTATATTGAACTCCTTCTGTATGCGTTTATGATTGAACCTTTGGTGGTATTAGATATATTCGAAGTTGCCCTTTTGTAACCTTCAAATTTATTGTCTGATCCACCCCACTTATGGCTGAAACAGCGAGCAAGTTTCGTATCCCGCTTTTTCTCACGCCCAAAACTATTTCAGCCGTTTCTTTAGTCAGTTCGACCTCAAGGTGAGTAATCTTCCATTGATCGAGGTCGAATATGAGCTCCTTAACCTTGCCCACATCCAGATCTTCGCAGACGATTTTCTTTCCGAGAATTTCTTCACCTTTCATATCCATGTAAATCACGCAGTAGCTTTTGAGTCAAAATTATAAAAGATTTCTGGTTGGTCGCGCTGAAGATTTGAATCTGACTAAGCAAGATACTTAAGGGAACTTTGAGCAGCCAGAGACGTGCCGAGCAAAGAACGGGCAAACTCTGATGCGTGTGCATGGCTAATCTATTGTGTAACTGAGTGATACCAACTGATCAGGTATTCTGGTAATTTCAACCCTTTTCTATTCAACGTTTCTATTAACCTAACTGGCAACGGGCTTAAAACGTATGCTACTCTCATATAGAACCTTCGAGGCTGACCTGGCTTAACCTTTTCTTCTAGAGTTATTTTGAAATCCGACTTTTTAGCTAATGTTGATGTTTCTTTACCAGTAATTGACATTACAATTCCGTTCAACTTTTTGAAAATTTCAAGCCAACTGATAACCGGTTTAGTCTCCCCAGAAAATGACACCAAGATCTCTAGATCTCCCGCTCTAGGATGTGGAGTGTTCACCCCTCTAGCTATGTAGACATTGTCTCCTAAGAAACCTTTGATGTGAAATAGTCTAACAGCTGCCATTTTGACAATTTCGTTTGCTGTGCCTTTTCCACCCAAAAATACGTTTGTTCGTCTTTCAAGAAGATCAACAAGATGCGCATAGGTCTCCGAATCTACATTAGAGTCAATTATCTGCCCAAGTTGTTCAAATTCTTGCTCGCAGAGTCGAAACACGTCATTTACATGTAAGTTTCTGACGATCGCTTCAGTCATCACCGATAGAAGAAGCAAACTGCCTAACTCAAACACGTCACCCATGATGCCTCTTTCGCTGTATTCAAAAGAAGGCTTCGCTCTTCCCCGACCTTTTAGCTCAAGCACATGTCCGTGTTCGCGAACTATCTTTGCCAAAGGAGAGTTTATGTTCGATGTTACGAGTCCCATGGAAAATTTAGATGTCCTTTTATCTTCAATATACCTCGCCAAGTCTTGTGCCATTGCCAGAGGATCTCCTGAGAAGCCACTTCCAGAGCTAATCAATAGCAAGGTTTTTTTGTGTCGTCTTTCAAACTCAGTTGCCGCGTCATACATATTTTTTCCTGGAAAACCTGGATCGTCAGGAGTGACAACAACTTTGTTTCTCCACCCAATTTGGCTCATTGCGATCTGACTCATCGCTGCATTCAATGAATGAAGTGATCTACCCGACCCACCGCAGACTACGCAGTTTGCCGATTTCAGATCTTCATATAAGGGGAGCAATTTGTTTCTCTTTAAAGCGAGAACGTTGCTCCTGATTCTGTTGACGTATCCTATACTGCTTACTTTACTTCTAATTTCACTCCCCCCATGCTAGAGAAGGAGATAAAGGAATTTAAATCCTTAGACTGGTATCTGCATAGACCGACAAGGTTTTATCTATCAATGGAATTCTGCAAAGTGAGGTTTAAGGAGAAGTTGCCTTGACTTTTGCTGTCTTATGTGATTTTGATGGTACTATTGTTGATATTGATACAGGTGTTTACATATTGGAAAAATTCGCTGGAGAAGATTGGAGAATATATGATAAGCAGTTTGAGAAAGGAGAGATGACGCTTGAAGAATGTCTTCAGAATCAGTTCTCAACCGTTGCTGTTCCAGAAACGCGGATATTAGATGAAATTCAACTGGTTACAAATGTTAGAATAGATTTTGCAGAGCTAGTCGAATATTGCAAAGCAAGTTGCCACTAGTCATAGTCAGCGCTGGCTTGGACTTTGTTATTAAACAATTCTTGGAACTAGAAGGCTGGAATGGCTTCATAAAGGTTTATGCTCCGAAGACAAAGTGCACAGCTGATGGAATCAAACTTACATTCCCCCAATTGTTCCACAACACATCTGTCAACTTCAAGGATGATCTAGTAGCACATTACAAAGAACAAGACAAAAAAGTGGTCTACGTAGGTGATGGAATTGCAGATTACGATGCGGCTAGAAAAGCCGATTTCCCGTTCGCAATTAAGGATTCCAAGTTAGCCAGAGTATTGAAGAAAAATAGGATCCCACACACAGAAATAAACGAGTTCAAGAAAGTTGTGGAAACTATTGTATGCGCATCAAAGAAAAGATAGAGCCGGATCTAAACCTTTCATGAAGCACATGTATCCTTTAACGAATCGCGTGCATGTGTTAAATTTCGATAGGCTTGTAGACCTTGCTTTGAAGTTGCTATCCTGCCAAACCGTAAAGGCGAAGGCGGTCTGGTAAAACGCTCGCGTAGAGATTGAAGTGAACAGAGATGTAGAAGAGAAACTCGTGCACACAGACAAGCTTAAATAGACAATGTGTCAACTGATTGGACAGGCGAGGATTAGAATTCCATGAGAATGCTAGTTTTTCGTTGACTATTGCGTGGAGGTGTAATTTGATTGTCGTATAGAGAAAATCGAGAAATGCACAAGGCCGTATGCGCCGATTGTGGTCAAGAATGTGAGGTTCCCTTCAAACCTGACGGAAGCAGACCCGTATATTGCCGAGAATGCTATTCCAAACGAAGACCCCCGAGAAGATCGAGAAGATATTAAGCTTATTAGCTAACATTTTCGGTCCATTTTACGCACCTTTTTTATTTTTTTATTTTTTTTATCAACAGCAATAATAAGCAGAACGCACACTCTTCTATGAGATTGAGAATAATGCCTAGAGATCCAGTTTGTGGCGCCGTTCTGGACGAGAAGACAGCCAAGTTCAAGATCACATACGATGGCGAGACCTATCATTTTTGCAGCATAACCTGCAAGAAGAGATTCAAAAGGCGCCCAGTGAAGTTCATGAGGTAGACTGACCTGCAGAACAGCTAGATATCTTCCAGAAAGGGCAGAATATTACCTGGAGAAAAAAGAAAACATGTCAAAAATGGCTTCGGTAATGGAAGCAGTATTAACAAAAAGGTAGGAAAACAATGCGAAACAAAGTGTCACCTTATGAATACCTCGCGTTTCTTTCTTTGAAATATGAAGTTGACGCTGACACGTTTTTCCAAGCGTTGGTTTCAGCTGGCAAAAACCGCATATCCACATGCGGGGGCCTCTCGATCGAATGTCGATGCAAGCAAAAAGAAAGTGCTGTCTTTATGATAACAAAAGGGTCAAAAGTTGTAGCCCAGTTCCCGATGTCAACAGAATTTCTATTGATGCGAGGTAATCCAATCAAAGACGCTAGAGAAACTGGTGTGTTTCGTAGACATCTCATAAAAAAGGATAGAGGATCGCAATTACTACAGATCAGAGAGTTACGAGTCGGAATGAAACGCGTTAGTTTGAAAGCTGAGGTTGTTGAAATCGCAGAACCTACGTTTGTCGTTACAAGGTTTGGAAACTGCGCTAGCGTGGCTAATGCATTAATATCGGACGAAACTGGAAAAATCAAGTTGTGCTTATGGAACGAGCAAATAAACTCTATATCTGTAGGAGATACCGTTCAAGTTGAGAATGCAAGAATATCCGCATTCAGAGGAGAGAAACAGTTAAGACTTGGAAAAAATGGTGACCTTCATATCTGTCGAAAAGTGATTGACAACTAGAAGGACATTAGAGTATGGCTAGACCGAGATAATCATGCCAGACTCGTGCGCGATTCGGGTTTTGTCGGGGCTTTCTGCGACCGCAACGAAGATAGAAAAAGAGTGGAACTGGCGAGATATCTACACTCTATGTCGGGTTCAATTCCCATCCTCAGCTTCCACGCATACATCCACATAAGTTTTCTCCGCACGCGCATGGAAGTATAAGTAGCCTCAACGTTTCTCTTTGCGCTTTTTCCTTTTCTCTTTTCTTTCCCTCTTGGTCATTGGCTTTTTCTTAGAGCTTTTTCCCATACCCAATCAATTCACACCATATTGAGGTTATGGCAAAGCAACATTAAACTTACGGTCAATACGCGCGTGCAAGAGGAGACAAAGTAAGACTAGCGCTTTTCGTCTTTGCAACCACCGAATTTTTCTTCTTGAGAAACACGATAGGATGCTTTTCTGCATCAGCAATCCTAAATTCTACATTATTATGAAAACAAAGTCTATAAGACATTATAACAGTTTCTAGTCATGGTTGGGAAAAGGATTACAGTTCCCCTAACGGGAAGGGAGAAAGGAGATGCTTGTAAAACTGGTTCCCTCCCCAACCAATCATATGGATGTATTTTCTAGAACTAACTTCTATTTAAGTTCTTACGTGTGCGCGCAAATGTTATAAGCCATGTATAACGCGTATCATCAAGTGTGAGAATGAACAATAAGATTCGGTCTACGTTCTTGTTGTTGGTCTTGCCATACCTCTTTATAGGCCTTTGGTTTGTTAGTTCCTCTACTTGTATACTATGTTGGCCGCGATGCGCACGCGCATAAGTAGGAGTATAACAAACAAAGAAGAATCCCCACGCAGAGTGGAGACATCACCCGCAACTCCCTTAATAATAGAGTCAGATGAAAATACTTTGGGAAAACTCAACGAATTTCGGCACAAAAACAGAGTGGAAGGTTATGACTTTAGGAACTTTAAGGCAGCGTTAGTGAAACTTGGTCCAAGACTACGGAGAGGAAAACTAAACTCGTTAAAACCTGCGATAATGCTAGTTGCCTTAAAACAAAAGAAAGGTGAAGTTACAAAGTGATGCAGAAACCCTCCTCTTTAAATGTTGAGAAAAAAAGGATGGTTTATGTAAGCACTTATCCGCCGCGAGAATGTGGTATAGCAAACTTCACGAAAGATCTAATCAATGCTATAGATCAGCTTCAGGAGTATAGATCATCAGTGGTGATCACAATAAATGAGAAGGGCGCAATTTACAACTACGAAAAGAGAGTTAAATTTCAAATTGAACGAGACTCTATTGAAAATTACGTCCAAGCCGCTCGTTACATCAATCTATCCAAAATTGATTTAGTAAATCTCCAACATGAATTCGGTCTTTTTGGAGGCGACTGGGGAGAATACATTAATTCATTTTTAGAGAATCTTCAAAAACCAATAGTAACTACACTCCACACTATCCTACCAAACTTTGGATCGACTGCTCGAACAGTTTTGGAAAACATTGCACACTATAGTTCGTCAATAATCGTCATGACGAGAACAGCTCTGCAACTATTAAGAAATTACAATATTAAACCTAAAAAAATCAACGTTATCCCGCATGGTTGTCCTGATGTTCCATTTGTTACCAGTGAAAAGTCTAAAACTTCTCTTGGTTTAAGAAGCAAGATAGTTTTGTCTACTTTTGGATTGATAAACAGGGGGAAAGGTATTCAATATGCCATTCGAGCACTCTCTTCCCTCGTCAAGAAAGAACCAAAGATTCTTTACCTCGTAATTGGAGAGACTCATCCGGAAGTGAGGAGAATTGAGGGCGAGCGTTATCGGAAGAGGCTGATGAGGTTGGTTGATGAACTCAAATTGGGGAAACATGTACGGTTCTACAATCGTTTTCTCTCTAAACGGGAACTAATTAGGTATCTCCAAGCAACAGACATCTACATCACTCCATACGTCGATCGGAATCAGATCAGCAGTGGAACGCTTGCCTATGCCTTAGGAACTGGTAAGGCTATTATATCAACCCCGTACCTTCACGCTGAAGAGGCTTTGGCAGATGGACGAGGATTAATATGTAAGTTTAGAAACCCTGCTTCAATCGCTGAATGCATAAATAGACTTCTAGAAGATCCGGAACTAAGGCTTAGCCTGAAGAGAAAAACGTATGCTTATAGTAGAAACTTTATTTGGCCAAAGGTTGCAGAAAAACATGCCAAGTTGTTCAATCGTTTTCTTAAAGGCTAATGGGTGATGAATATTAAGCTACCTATCAAACTAGATCGTCTTAAAGCACTGACAGATGATACGGGTATTCTTCAGCATACTAAATATTCGATTCCCAACAGAAAGGAAGGCTATACTACAGATGATAATGCGCGTGCGCTAGTCGCGTGCATAAAATTCCTTCAGTTTCATAATAATTCTGATGTAAGTAAGCTAGCTACTACATATTTGAGTTTCTTATTTCATATGCAAAGACCTGACGGTAAATTTCACAATCTATTAAGCTATAGTCGTAATTTCCTTGATGATGTGGGGTCAGAAGACTCCATGGGACGATCGCTATGGGCTTGCGGATATACTATTTTGACTAATCTTCCGAAAGGTATTGAAACTATATCAAAGGAGATTTTTGACAAAGGCTTTCGACACGCACCTAACTTTAAGAGTCTTAGAGCTAAAGCCTTCACAATTCTGGGTCTCTGCTACTATTATGAGGCTTTCCCGCATGACCCCAATCTTTCCAAAAACATTGTGTCATTGACGGAGCAATTGTTGGACAGTTATCAGCAAGTATCTTCTTCTGATTGGTGTTGGTTTGAACCTTATCTTACATATGTTAATGCGCGTTTATCGCAAGCTCTTTTTTTGGCCTACGGCATCATTGGAGATGAAAGATACCTCCAGACAGCGAAGAAATCCTTTGACTTTCTTGTTAAAGTTCAGGTAATTGATGAGAAAATCATTCCAATCGGAAACAAAGGATGGTATAAGAAGGGTGGCAAAAGAGCCCTATATGACCAACAACCAATCGAAGCATCATGCATGGTAGAAGCAGCACTAGCCGCCTTTCGCGTGACTGGCGATGAGAAATATCAAAGAATAGCCCATATCGCTTTTGGTTGGTTTTTAGGGAAGAACTCTCAGGACGTGATGGTTTACAATCCGAAAACAGGTGGTTGTTATGACGGAATAACGCCCGAAGGAGTGAATCTAAACCAAGGTGCTGAAGCTACGGTGTCTTATCTTCAAGCTCGCTTGGAACTTAATGCATCGAAATGATCATCGTGCATAAGAATAATGATACTTCATTAAACGTTTTACAGCTAAAATTCTAGAGGGTATTTGTTCAGCAAAACATCGATTCAAGAGAATATGGATTTTCCATTCATAAAGTAAAAGAAATATGTGAGAACTATATTATGGTTTGAGGGATGTGGATAGGATGTTGAAGGTTCGAGACATGATGGTCAAAAATGTGGTAACGGCGAAAGGAAAGATCTCTGTAGAAATTGCCATTGAGATGCTCTATAAAAAACATGTAGGATCAATAGTGGTGACTGATGACGAAGGAAAGTGTGTAGGGATATTTACAGAGCGGGATGCTATTAGAATTATGGCCCAAAAAACCCCTCTAAACACGCCTCTAAAGAAGGTCATGACGAAAAACATCATAACTATTCGGGAGGGTGCTACGTTCGAAGAGGCAAGGAGGGTTATAACGACGTATGGAATAAGACATCTACCAGTAATAGACCAGAAAGAAAAATTAGTGGGAATGTTGGCAATTAGAAGCTTCCTAGATGAACTTTTTGGAATATCGCCTCTAAAATCGAGTTAGGAAATAAAGAGTCATGAAGCGTTTTCAAGGCAATCCAATTCTCGAACCAGTGGCGACGCATGCTTGGGAATCTTATAGAGTATTTAACGCTGCAGCTTTTTATATAGATAAACGAGTTCACATTCTATATCGCGCCATGGGCAATGACGGTGTTTCTCGTATTGGTTATGCCGTTTCAACAGATGGTTATCATATCGGTGAACGTTCCCCGTCTCCTGTTTTTGAACCAACAAACATTACAGAAAAAGATGGCTGTGAGGATCCTCGGATAACTCTTCTCGGTGAAAGATATGTTATGACCTACACAGCGCTATATAGACATAATCAGCAATGCGTGCATCAAGTCTCCATAACTTCAATCAACATTGAGGATTTTCTCAATAAGAAATGGAAATGGGGGGATAGACGGCTACCTTTTCCAGGCATTCTTAATAAAGATGCCGTGATTTTTCCTAGGAGAATTAATGGGCAATATGTTCTTTTTCATCGCATCGAACCGAATATTTGTGCAGCCTATTCCGTTGATCTCCATCGGTGGTGTGATATAAAGGCTGTAATCAAGCCTAGACCGAAAACTTGGGATTGTTGGAAAGTTGGCGCGGCTGGCCCACCAATAGAGCTTAACGAAGGTTGGCTCTTCATTTACCACGGAGTGAATTTTAACAGTGTGTATTCTCTTGGCGCTACACTACTTGACAAGGATAACCCGGAAATAGTTCTTTACCGTTCCGAAAAGACAATATTGACTCCTATCGAGGACTATGAACGTTTTGGTAAAGTGCCCAACGTTGTCTTTAGCTGTGGAAATGTTATGATAGACAATCAACTTCTCATCTACTATGGGGGTGCCGACGACGTTCTGTGCGTTGCCACCTACGACCTTAGTGAGCTACTGCCCAAAAAATAATGTGCCTGCGCGCGCTTCTGGCGGTCTGCCAAATTGGAAGACTTTGGGCTACTTTCACTACTGCCTATACTTAGACACACGAAAAACCTATCTCTTTTTGACAGGATTACAGCTCCATTCTGGATGATGGAATCCTATCAAACGACAATGCTCGCACGCCAACCTAATAGACTCTATTACCCGCAAGCTTCCCCTCTTCTGAATGCCAGCACAACGCACGAGTGTCATCCAACTAAATGCTTATGAATATGCAGTGATACTCACGTTGATAGTTCTGCAAGGTGTATGATTAAATGGATGCAAATACAAAAACCATTATTGTTTCAAGGTTTGATTTGTCCAACGGAGAGGTTCAGAAGCGAGAGGATACTGTGGCCATAGAGGATTCATTACATGTATTTCTTGGAGCTGTTCATTTAGTATCTATTCTTTGTTCACCAACTTTTTTGAAAGAGTTGGTTGTGGGTCACCTACTGAGTGAAGGGATAGTTCAGTCGGTTGATCACATCGTTGATATTCGTTTTGATGGAGAGCATCGATGTAGTGTAACGTTGCAGAAGACAGGCGTTGAGACTCATAACATCATTTCTCAGTCTTTTTCCAGGTTGGTCGTCTCAGCATGTGGAACTATGGGCTACAATTCGCTCTCAGAACTTCTTACTAGGATTGAATTGAAACATTTGTCCTCTTGGCAGATCAATGCGAGTATAGTCAAGGAATGTGTTTGTAAGTTGAATAAGTTGGCTAATGCTTTTAGGAAGACAGGGGGAGTACATGCCGCGGCATTGTTTAGGCCTAATGGGGAGTTGATTGTGTTAGCTGAGGATGTTGGACGCCATAATGCAGTCGATAAGGTTATTGGTGCAGGGTCGTTGAGTGGTGAGAACTTGGAAAGTTGCTTCTTGGCTTTGAGTGGTCGTATGACAGGGGATATTGTTTTGAAAGCTGCACGTGTGGGAATACCAATTGTGTCTTCTTTGGCTGCAGCAATTGATTCGGGGGTTAAACTAGCTGAGAAAACTGGCGTGACTATAGTGGGATTTGTGCGAGGGAAACGAATGAATGTTTATACTCATCCAGAGAGGATTAAAATCTGACTTTGCGCCAGTTGACTTTCCATAGAGTCAGCGAGTGTGAGAACCCTCAAGCAAAGCTTTAGCCAGTTCTGTTGGCAGAGGAGTCTTATTATGAGTTTTCTCACTGTAAGCAACTATCACTACTTTGACCTTATCGACCCATATCTGAGTCTTCAGCTTCTCTCCCCTCTTATAGAATGTATGGGCTAAGGTGAGCGTCGTAGTGCCGCCTTCTTGACTTCGGTCCTCACATCTACAAAGTCTCTTGGTGAAACTTGAGAAAAATACTCGAAGCAGGTATTCCTTGGAAAGGAAATTCGATATTTGTCATAGAAGTACATTTAAGAAAAACCTAAACTCTTCAGCAAACCTGTTTCCCCTAATTCACAATAGCGGCAATACACCCGCCAATTTAGCCTCTTGAAAGCGTCAGTATCCTCTGGAAACACTATAATGTTTTTTTCCTCGTATGACATACGACTATCTAAAGAAAAGATGACTCAGATATGGATTAAGAATATATGCATTAATGTCTTCAATGCATGCATGGTGAGTGGGTAGTTGCAGAATCTTAACTATTCGTTGGAAGAGAGGATTCGTAACCTGAAAAAAGAAAGGAATGCGGTTATCCTAGTCCACAACTACCAGCCACAAGAAGTGCAGGAAATCGCAGACCATCTTGGGGACTCTTTAGAGCTGAGTCAGAAGGCTGCTTGTAGCGATGCAGAGCTGATTCTGTTTTGTGGAGTACATTTCATGGCTGAAACTGCATCAATACTGTGCCCAACCAAAACAGTGTTAACCCCAGATGTCAACGCGCGATGCCCAATGGCAAACATGGTAACAGCTGAAAGGTTGAAAGCTCTCAAGGAAAAGCACCCAAACGCTACAGTAGTCTGTTATGTTAACACAACAGCAGAAGTTAAAGCAGAAAGCGATATCTGCTGCACCTCCTCTAATGCAGAGAAAATTGTACAATCTGTAGAAGGATCTGAAGTCATCTTTGTGCCTGACAAGTATCTTGCTAATTATGTATCGACCAAAACCAAAAAGAAGATCATCCCATGGAACGGGTTTTGTCCCACTCACATCAAGATCTTACCAAAGCACATTACGACACAAAGAAAGTTACACACAGAAGCAGAGGTTATGGTCCATCCGGAATGCACACCGCCAGTAATTGCGCTGGCAGATAAAGTACTCTCGACTGGTGGAATGTGCAAATATGCCAGGCAATCAAAAACCAGAGAAATAATTGTAGGCACTGAAATCGGAATCTTGCACAGGTTACGAAAGGAAAATCCAACTAAGAAGTTCTATGCAGGCTCAGAGTTTGCTGTGTGCCCAAATATGAAATTAATCACTCTTGAAAAGATATTGTGGTCACTAGAGGATATGAAATACGAAGTCGAAGTTCCTGAGAACATTCGCATTAGAGCCAAGCAAGCAGTAACCAGGATGTTAGAGGTTTCATAAAGGCGTCTTATGTGTTATGCATGCATTTATAGGAATTTAAGGATTTTTACTTCACATGTGGAGAAAAAAATCACAAGGTGAGACTATTTTGGAAGGCTATCAAAAGAAAACGCTGTGCGTGTGTGCGCATTGTAAGTTGATTATCAATATGGTTATAAAATAGAAGCTATAAGGCTATCACTTGAGGAGAAGATGCTGTGAAGAGGAATCCTGTTATTCAGGCCATGCTTGATCACAAATCAATTCGAAAATATACCGATGAAATGCCTTCTGACAAAGTGGTAAAAACGATTGTCAGGGCAGGTCAACAGGCGCCTTTCGCTTCTCAGTATTACAGCGTGCTATTGTCTCGAAATCCGGGGCGTAACCCCTACAAGGCGCCGCTCCTATTTACGATATGTGTTGATTCGCATAAATTCGAACTCATTATGGCTAAAAGGAATTGGAAGTTGACCACCAACGATCTTGCACTAATGCTATTTGGAATTCAAGATGCAGCTCTAATGGCAGAGAACATGGTGATTGCGGGAAGAAGTCTTGGGCTTGGAAGTTGTTTCCTTGGACATGCACCATATGTAGCTGACAAAATCGCAGAAGAGTATGACCTGCCCAAGAGAGTGTTTCCTCTAGTACAACTAGTGATGGGCTATCCATCGGAAGACCCGCCACCGCGACCACGGTATCCTATGGAATTCACTCTTTTTGAGGATAAATATCCTAGGCTAGATCAAGACACGGTTCTAAGAGCCATGCAACAAATGGATGAAGGATATCTCGCTCAAAACTACTACCGAAAACTAAATGCTAAGATACACTTAGACAACCGCAAAGAAACATTCACCTACGAAAACTACAGTTGGACAGAGCACATCTGTAGGAAGTGGGGTCAATGGTATCCAGACCCAAAGGCTCTACTTGAGCAATTCGAAAAACGTGGATTCTATATTATCGGAAAAAGACCACAACATTCTTCTGCAAGCGCTAAATAATGTCAAGTGCTTAGACTACCTATACTCAGACGCAGACACACACGTAAAGATCCAAGCGTCCCACTCGATAGATTTTTCCAGAATCAACAATCCACACAAGTCAGTTTTACATTATTGAGAAATGTACAACCAATATGCAAGGAGACATACACGAAAACGAGGAGACGTATCAAGCTTGCGAGGTTTGTAAGCTCTCGTATAAGGAAAGGTCTTGAGCAGAAAAATGCCAAGAGTTCTGTGCAAAGTATAATGCTTGTTCTCTAGAGATCACGAGTCACGCTGTTATCTTGATGGAAAGATAAAATTTGTAGTCATTGGTGTGCGGGTCCATCTTTTTTGAGGCCGTTCTAGTTTTTTATTTCCTTGTCTCGGTGTGTTCTATTTGGCTATACATTCAACGGTGCTTTCAGCTGCATGTGACGGGTTACTTTCGACTACTTTTAACTTGCCGTATCTTCCGATTCTTAGCTGCTTTTCACCTCGAAACACGGTGACCCTTGCGTTATCAATTTGAACTTTGTCGTTGACGGAAATACTTTGGATTCGTTCGTTCCACAAAGGCACTTTGATCGTGCTGTTTCTGTCGGAAAGGGTCGCGTTTGCAAAAAGGACATACTCGTTGAGTCTAGTTAGGACCAGTTTTGGGCTTGAGATTTCGGTGACTCGTGCTCTTAGGCTAACTCCTTTCATTCCAGCTTTTAAATCCTTAATGTGTACACGGCCAGTTCTAGGTGCTTTTCTATTTTTCATTGCCACGATCCAGTTAAGTCTCTCACGCAAAAAGTCAAATCGTTCTAATGGATTAGGTTCTCTAAGGATTTCTTCCGGTATCGGAAACTGTGCGACCACAATGTGATCTTTAGTAATGAGAAAGATGCATCTGTCGTTTTTCCTTACGCGGGATTGAATGGTTAGCCCTCGGCATATGGCTTTTCCGTTCTTCCACGCGTGCACAAATGCGTTGAAAAACTCGGTAGCGTCAATTTGGTGTTTCATGGAGAGTCTTACAAGATATTCAAGGGTCATAGCGTTAGATCGAGGGTAATGGCGACCCTTAGGACGTCCTCTTGCACCCCACATTCTATTTCTCACCTCAGATTCACCTTTGAATGGTAAGGTAACCTTTCTTTCTTAACCATTCAGCCTGATTTCTTCTGTATCTCCAGAAGATGTCGCCTCGTTTGTCAAACTGAAAGTCCCAAGGGGAAACCAAGACGATGTCACCTTGTCTAATCCAGAATCGTCTCTTCATCTTACCTCGGATTCTGCAAAGTCTTGTGTGACCGTCTTGGCACTTCACTCTAATTCGGTCGTTACCTAGCATTTGAATGGCTATTCCTAACACATCGCTTGTGGCTGGGAGTACCATATTTCCGAAATCCTCTTCGGTGATAATTTTTCTTTTTCCCATTCTAGTGTTCACAACAATTGGGTGGGTGTTTCTGATTCTTTTATCGCAGTTTTGGTTAGAGCTTTTATGCTATTGAACTGTGTAAGTTCTCCATAACTGACAAGTGTTATTGCTGTTCCTTCGAGTCCCATCCTTGCCGTTCGTCCGATTCGGTGAAAATAAACCAGCGCATCCACTGGAACGTCGTAGTTTATTATGTGTGTTATTCCATGGATATCTAAGCCTCTTGCAGCAACATCAGTTGCAATAAGCAATTTTAGCTTGCCTTTTCTGAATAGATTGATGACGAATTCTCTCTGCCGTTGAGTGAAACCAGCGTGTAGAGGTTTTGCGTCATATCCCCGCTCCGTCAGTCTATCTGACAGCATAGTTGTGAAATTACGCGTTCTGCAGAATATTATGGCTCGTTCTATGTGGTTTGTGTCTAAAATATCCAGTAAGATTCCAAACTTGTTCGCAGGGTTTACAACCATGTAATACTGGTCTATCTGTGTAAGAGCTATCTCGTCTTTGCTTACTAGTATCTTTTCAGGGTTCTTCATGTATCTGTTGCACAATCTCATTACTGACTGGTCTATTGTTGCCGAAAAGAGACTTGTTTGCCTCTGAGCTGGCACTTTCGAGAGTATATATTCCACGTCATCTATGAATCCCATATCAAGCATTCTATCAGCTTCGTCGAGAACGACAATTTTTACTGACGCCAGATTTAATGTTCCTCGTTTCAGATGGTCGATTACGCGACCTGGCGTACCCACAACAATGTGGACACCTTTTTCCAATGCTGATATTTGCCTTTGAATAGATGCTCCTCCATAGATGGGTAAGACTTTAAATGCTGCATACTTACCAAATCTGCCTACATGCTCAGCAACCTGTACTGCGAGTTCACGCGTTGGCTCTAAGACCAGGCCTTGAACACTGTTAAGCCTCGGGTTCAGGCATTCAACCATTGGAATTCCAAAAGCAGCAGTCTTGCCCGTTCCGGTCTGAGCCTGCCCAATAACATCTTTGCCTTTTAACAACGGGATTATCGCTTGGGCCTGAATCGGAAAAAGATTATCGAATTCAAGCTCTTCAATCCCCTTCATCACTTCTGAACTCAACGGTAAATCCTTAAAGTATTCCACTTGCATACGTTTCGTTATTCCTATCACAGATATTTTTCATGAGTCTTAAAAGCTTTCAAAAGCTTCTTAAATTAAGCATGAGTTAATGTGACAACTCCATTAAACCGCATCACTCTATAAAAGAGTTTGCCAAGCGCGCGGGAATTCCCGCGTATACATTGGGAAAATTCAGGTCACGGGCTTTTGACGCCGCCGGTAGCATGCGCGTGCATTTCTCTTTTCGAAGAGTTGAGCGGGTACTTTAGGTCATGATTATCTTAGGGCGATCTAAAGAGACTTCATAAACGGGATACTCACATCTTCTTGTAAAGCCTAGCTTTTGAGCAGCAGCGATAGAAGGTTTGTTATCCTCCCAACAGTGCCATCCAACATCAGTGATTCCACGAAGCAGTGCATAGTTAATAACAGCTGTTCCTGCCATTGTGGCTATTCCTCTCCTTCTATATTCTTTAATTGTAGCGATGCCTAATTCACAGCGGTGGCCCACATTCTACTCTGACATGCACCAACCCACGATTTCTTCGTTATGAATGACACAATGGCCGAAGCTCTTTTGTAGGAAATCTTCAACAGAGGGCCTTTCTGACTGCGTTTCTTCAATAGCATAGTTTAGGTCTCTCAGGTGATGCTGCATGCATGCATACATGCACCCATGGCCATTGCGCGGGCAAAGCGAATTTATGTTGGTGTTGAGTAGTTGGAGGTTTGCAAGAGCGTGGGCTGAGACTGATGAGCAACCTTTTGGGTAGGATTAAAGCTGAGTTCTCTTTCATGCGAGGGAACTTGCTTACTCTAATTATCAGCTGGCTCTTTGTTTTTTTCACGTTCTCGATGACTTTCTCTTTTGAGTCCCCATTTTTTAGAGAACTAGGAGCACCCCCAGTGGTCATTGGTTTGATGGGTTCTGTTGGAGCTCTGGTGTTGGGACTAGTTCGGATTCCCGGAGCCTACATTGCTGACAAGTATGGCAGAAGGCAGATAATTGTAACGATGACTTTTGTCATCACTTTTTCCTTTATCTTCTACGTATTCGCACCAGACTGGAGATTTATCCTCATTGGAATGATCATTTCCAACCTTAGCTTGATTTACCAACCTGCCCTAGATGCTATATTAGCGGACTCCATTCCTTCTGAAAAGCGTGGAATGGGATACGCGGCGGTTAACGTGATCCCCAACATACCAGCCATATTTGCACCAGCAGTAGCAGGCTTCTTGGTGGAAACTTACGGCATTATCCCAGGCATGCGAATAGTCTACACAGTGGTTGTCGTCTGCATGTTGGCTGCAGCCTTTGTTAGGCTGTTTTTTCTTCGAGAAACCCTTGAGTAGCCTCAAAAGATCAGGCTTGAGGAGATGCTTGGAGCTTCCAAGAACTCTTTAGGCGCAATAGCAGAAGCCTGGAGAGAAATGCCAAAGACCCTTAAGTTCGTAACAGTGGCGTTCCTGGTGAGCGCTTTTGAAGAACCTATGTTTCGAATGTTCACAGCCCTCTACGTATTTGACGTAATCGGAGTAAGCGAGATGCAATGGGGCATCGTAAACACTGCTTCAATTGCAGCAACACTCGTTCTAGGGTTCCCTCTCGGCAAAGTTGTTGACAAGATTGGACGGAAGAAATCCATACTCCTCGCCTACACTCTCTTCATCCCATCAACCATACTCTTCATATCTGCAAGGAATTTCCCTCTACTACTCACGGTAAATCTACTGTTCGCCATGGGAGGATGCCTAATAATGCCAGCTTACAACGCGTTGCTAGCCGACCTGATCCCTAAAGAGAAGAGAGGCAGAATTATGGGAACAATCGTAACCTTGAACATCCTAGCAACAGTTCCCGCATCGGCTCTAGGCGGGATCCTCTACGGCGTAGCCCCCACATATCCATTCATCTTAGCCATGATCCTAGGGGCCACTGTAAGCCTGCTAATACTATTCACAGTTAAAGAGCCCAAGACGAAGGAAGAGTAGATATCGCAGCGCAGGAAGTAACTCCCATGACTCTTGGAACCTTCACAGAATAATTGCTCTCTCAACATGGGTCTGCGATGCTTCGAAACTGATGGGCGAGAGGGATTTGAACCCTCTCCACAGTGGAGATATCCCCCGCAAACTCCTCTTTTTTTCTGTTCCTGAGCGTGGGTCGCAAGCCTTGCAGCCAAGGCTGAGTGGAGAAACCTCTTAAGGGCTCGCGCGCAGCGAAAATAGCTATTATTTGTCAGAAAATAGCTAGAATATGACTAACTCCTCCAGTGGCAACGCAACAAACTTTGTCAGCCGCGCCATAATAGATGAAGAGTCTATCCTCAAGCACTACCGCCCCTTCAGGGAATACCACGTTGGGAACGTCGCCAACTTTTTCATAGTCTTCCTCTGGTTCCAGGATTGGCTGTGGCAAACGACCAATAACCTTTGAAGGATCGTGCAGGTTCAACAATGCAGCGCCTGCTCTGTACTTATGGTCAGCGCTAACCCCGTGATAGATCAAGAGCCACCCTTTCTCGGTCTCTATCGGCGGCGGCCCAGTGCCTATCTTTTCTGCCTCCCACCCCCTTTCCGGCCTCATCACGATTTTGTGGGCATACCAGTCTTTGAGGTTTTCAGAATAGGCAATCCAAATGCTTGGGTGGTCTGTGCCGTAATCAGGACCTACCCAGTCACGAGGCCTATGGAGCATCACATACTTGCCATTAATTCTTTTAGGAAAAAGCACAGTATCCCTTTCATAAACTCCAGAAGGAGTAATGCAGCCATGTCTTCGCAAACGGCGAGGTAGACTATGTAGCTCATCCAAAGAGGATAGATCGTCTAATGAAGCTAAAGATATGCGAGGTGTGCCCCTTTCAGAAAGAATGACACGGGCTTTCTCACCGGATATGCCTAACCTGGGAAAAAGGGCTCTCGGAGGACCGCTTCGCCTGGAGTGAGCAACATACGTCATGTAAAGCTTGTTCTCAAGTATAACGGTTCGAGGGTCCTCAACCCCCTCCTTTTCATACTCTTCTACAGGCTCAAAGACTGGATTATCTAATCGTTCAAAATTGAAACCATCCTGACTTGTTGCACAGCCGATCCTAGAAACATATCTCTCGTATTCCCCAACCGCGCGATAAAGCAGATAGACTATGCCATTCCAATAGAAGGCGGCGGGATTGAAAACCGCTATAGATTCCCACCAGTTCTCTCCGGGTTCTAAAATGGGGTTATTCTCGTAACGTTTCAATTTCACTTTGCGTAACCTCAGTAGATTTATAATGCGCAACTCTTTATGAGCCTATTTGTGGTAAAACATCAAGCACTGAGAAGATGGATATGAAAATAGCGATAATGTCTCCTTGGAACGACTGTTGCGGCGTATCGGTTCATGCAGAGCTTATCGGCAAGGAGTGGATGAATCAAGGGCATGAAATCGTGGTCTTTGCTCCAACTGACGAGAGGGTTGGAGGCAGGATACCCGTTGAAACCGAGGATGAGAGACTCGTTTACAGAAACTGGGAGATGTACAGATACGGGGCTAAAGTTGAGGATGAAAGCGGCTTGGATTTATACTTCGACCCGAGTCCGATTGTCAACGAGGATTATGACTTCTTCGTCCTCGAGAAGCCGTGCTTAACCCCTCTCGGGAAGCTACTCAAAATCTTCGATGTGGTAAAGCGAAAGGCGACCACGATAGCGGTTATGCACGAGGGAAGAGTTCCCCAAAATGTGAACTTCTACAAGTTTGATTGGGACGTAATCACATTGTTTGATGAACGTTACAAGAAACTTTTAGCCGACGTTATACCCACAGATAAGACACATATTGTACCCTACCCATGTCACCCAATTGTTGAAGGTAACATGCTGGAAGCCAGATCAAAGTTGGACCTTCCACAGGAGGAAGACACAAAAATCGTCCTAGCCTACGGAATACGCCTAAAAAACCTACGCGAAGTGCTTCCAATCTTCAAGGGGCTACGCAAAACATATGATGTCGTTCTATTGATGTTGACCAGCCATGAGGAGAGTGTTGGAGCTGCCAAAGATATGGGTCGCGAATACAAATTTACAATCTTTAGAAAAGAAGCCCCGCCGACAAGCAGGCTTTACACATACTTCCACGCTTCAAATGCCATCCTCGTACATAAGACTGCTGCGGACTACCTACCAACGTCAAGTACCGTCCACCTATGCTTGGGTTCAATGCGTCCTATCCTCTGCCCAGATAACAACTTCGTCGAAGTATTCGACGGAGAGGTGATGAAGTACTTAAACTTAGACGAATTGAGAGAGAGGCTCGTCGACGTTTTCGAGGGGAGAAACGTTCAATCCATCTTAAGTAACGCGAGAAAGTACATAATAAGGAACTCAGCCAGCAACATAGCGAACACCCTAATGAGGCTAGCCCGGTCAGTTAAATGAAAGCAGAACAAATTTTTTAGACTTCAAGAAAGCATAGTTGGTTCTAACATGTTTGATTGTTCTTTTTGTCAATCGTGTGCATGTGTATGGCTACTCTGTAGGCATATACTACTGCGGTTGGGGCCTCGTTCTTTTTATAGGAGACACAACCACAGCCAAGTCTGAAACTATTAGGAAACTTATCCGGCTGCTTGGTGGGGGTATGCTTGTCACAGGGGAAACCGCGAGCACCGTGGGCCTAACCGGCACAGCTACACAAGTTGAAAGGGAAGGCTGGTTCGTGGACTGGGGGTTTTTGCCGCTTTGTGACCGAAAACTATTAGCATGCATGCATCGAACATCGCTAACAACAATGGTGTCGCTGTCTTTTTGAACACGTGTAATTTTACAAGCACCTGCTGAAAAATTCTGTAAGATGATTATTACTGCTATGACGACTATCACACCGATAGCTATTGGAACAAGGTTTTTCCAAATCGGTTTCCTTGGTTTCTGCTCCACCTTGCAACACCAAATCCGAGTTTAAGCATTCCAAATAAATAACACTTTCAGTGAACAACTACAGCGCGCCATGTCACAAACCATACGGGGTCAGGCAATAAGAAAGCGGGGTTGCCCTAGCCTCGTAATAAATGGAGATGTCTCCCGCAAACTCCCCTTTTTTATGCGGCGTCCATTTGGTTTTTTGGCTTTTTCTGATGCTTTATAACTCAACAAGTAGATGGCTATTGATATTGTGAACGTGCCAAATATGAAGCCTTACACGCCAGAGGATGAACAGCTGTTATACATACTGCTCGTAGGGAAGAAAGTAAACATGTGATATCGTGCATCTACACTAAACTATCTTTGAGATGGTTTACTTTTCTCAGGCTCACCGGCTATAACCTCCTCTTCTATGAGCTCAACAATGAGTGTTGGCCCTTCCTTTGCCAAGATTTTTACCCTACGATTAGGCTTTATGATCGTGTCTGAACGTGCCTTCCAATACTCACCACGAAACCGAATAAACCCCACTTTCTCCGGGCCAATCTCATCTAACGTTCGACCAATTCCACCAATAAGTTCAAGCACAGTAAGTCGCTTTTTCTTCGCCTTAACTATCTTATAAAGAACCAACGCTGAGAAACCTGTCAAAATTCCTACAAAAGCTATCACCACAACCATGAAAAACTGGTACCATTCTGGAGAAATCAGCCATCGTGTAGGATCAAATCGAAGCAAAAGCAACGTTCCTACGGATAAACAAAATATTCCAGCTGGACCAAAAAACTGGAGTCCTGGGTCTCTCATCTCCACGAATACTAAAACTCCGCCCAAAGTAATGAGTACAATAGGTAAGAGATCAACATGGAACCCCAGCCCAATTAAACCCAAGATTAAAAGGATGCCTCCTATGATTTCTCCTTCATATCCAGCGGTGAAGAAGCCAAAAATGACGCCGTAAACCCCAAGAGTGAACAAGAGATACGCGATCATAGGGTCTGAGATGACACGTAAAACCCGCACATGTATGCTTGCCCCAAAATAGTGTATCGCCGCATTTTTTGTTTGAATCGTCAATTGCCCTTTTTCCGCCACTTCCACGTCAATTCCGTCAACAACATCTAGCAGTTCTTCTAGTGTAGTCGCCACTTTTTCTATGACTCCATAGTTTTTCGCATTCTCTGCCCCTATGTTAAGGTTCTCCGTCACGAACTTGGCAACAATCGTTTCATTTCTACCGTGCATTTTTGCTCTTTGAACAATGAACTCCGTTAGCGAATTGATTAACTTTGGATCCTGTATCAACTCTCCAGTTGGGTATGCCCGTGGAGCACAAGATCCTAGAATAGAGAACGGTGCCATCGCCACTACGTGTGATGAAAGGACGATAAAAGTGCCTGCAGACCATGCCGTTGCTCCTTTCGGATGTACAAACGAAATCACGGGGATAGATGACCGTTCAATAAGGTCTATAATACTAAATGTTGCATCTAGCGAGCCTCCATGAGTGTTTAAAAGAAGCACCACGGCCTTAGCATTGACTTTGTAGGCTTCATCCATCCCCTCCTTAATGAGTTCTGAAGCCCCAAAGTTGATCACTCCATCTAATTCTATAACGATCACCGAATCACTGCTGGATCCAAAAGAAGTACAAACACCCAGCCATACAGAAAAAAAGAGGATTATAACAAGTACGCGCGCGACACGTAAGCTCATTTCTTCTTAACCTGTTCCCCTTTCCCCGCGGTTGCGCGGGCTATGGCAACGATGTTCCCAAGTTCGCGTAAGTCAGTGGTCGAAGTAACCACTACCAGATTCTTTTCTCGTGCAATGTCTGTCAGTGTTTGGAGCTCTCGCAACTTTAATGTGATCGGGCTTTTGCTGTAGATTTCTGCGGCCTGCGCCATCTTCTCCGCTGCGATATATTCTCCCTCAGCCACGATTATCCTGGCTCTCTTCTCTCTCTCAGCCTCTGCTTGCTTTGCAATTGCCCTCTGCATTTCCGCCGGAAGTAGGACATCGCTGATGGCTACCGCGCTCACTTTTATACCCCACGGGTCGGTAATTTCATCTATTTCCTCCTGAATCTGCCTTGTGAACTCTGTCGTTTTTATCAACAGGTCATCAAGCTCCGCGTGACCTAAGACATCCCGTAACACGGTCTTTGCTAACGTTTGAGTGGCATGAACGTAATTCTCTACCTCGCAGATCGCCTTTACGGGATCGATCACTCGATAATACACAAACGAGTCTACATCGCACCGTATGTTATCCCTCGTAATTATTTTTATCATGCGTGCATCGTATGTTATGGTTCTTAAATCCACTACGCGTGTTCTGTCGATTCCTGGTATAATGAAAATCAATCCTGGACCCTTGGCACCGACGAGTCGACCTAAGCGGAAAATAACTGCTCTCTCATATTCTCTCACGATTCTAATCGAAGACGTCAGGATGGATAAGACAATTATCACGAGAACAAACAAAGCAAGGATTTCATATATCAAAGGAATCACTGAAAAACCATTGAAAGATGCCCATTAATAAATGTATATCTCAAGTCCCCCTTCTCCTCCTCAGCACACCCTCCAAAGGAGCCACGAAGGCAAAAAAACTGCTTTCATGGTGAAAATCAATTCTGAGAAATGAGCTGCTAGAAAGAGCGCGCGCGCATGACAGCAGCTTGGAATTATTGAGCGGATAGAAAAATTACGACTGCTGGAGTAGGGGAATATTGTTCTAACATTGATTTTTAGATTAATAATTGGATGTAGTCTGCTATGAAATGAGCGATTATGGCTCCTAATATGGCGAGTAGAGCATATTTTAGTCCTTCTTTGTAGGGTTTTTCATGGCTTATTTTGCCTACGTAGCTTCCTAGAATGAATGCCATTATGGTTCCGATTACGAATGTAAGTATTGTAGCTTGGTTTATGGGGAGAACTATGAATGGGGATAGTAGAACTAGCACAGCGGCGATTGTTGATGTGAATGCAAAGAGGGTGTTTGCGAGGATCTCCTTCTTGGAATGTATTCTTGTTATTGATCCATGGTCTGTCGTTGCATGAATTTGCAATGCTCTTTCCGCTGATTGAGACATGAAGAACCCGATGGAATTTCCAAATGCGTTAGCAAAGCCACCGATTATTCCAGTAATTATCACAAACCGAGTGGAGGAAGTAACCTCAACAATCCCTATTATCAGACCTAAACACATAATCAAACCATCAGCAAGCCCAAAGGCGATTCCTTCTAAACGATAGCTTTCCTTTGATGATTCTTCAGTCATCTTGCAGCCCCTTGTTCTAAAAGCTAGCCAGATGACCACGATTTATACATTGTGTTGACAAAGAGGCCGATCGGACCACGAATAAGCCGCAATGTAGTTAAATTCTTGGAGAGCCATGTGATGCGGGGCTCGTCTGCTCTTAGTTCGTAACTCTAGTGCTTGGTGAACATTTTAAAGTCAGATATTCGAAATTGTCTTGTGGTGTAAGAATTGGTCCTGCCAGCTAAAATCTTCGAGATAAAAGAAGAAGCTAACCCCGAACTAATAGTTGGAAAGCTCAAGGATTTCCGAGAAGAGGAACTTTACGAAACGGAGAAGGGAGAAACCGTAAACCTAGTAACAGAAATTCTAGACTTGAAACTAGAAGAGGGCACGGTCTCAGGTGTTTTCAGCAAAGATTTCGTGCAAAGACGTTTCTACAAACGGAAGTTGATCGAGACCCCCATCACGGAAGAGTCCTCTTTTTGGATTAAATTATTCAATGGAAGAGTTTTCATCATCGTGTCAGCGCCTTCTGTGGCCCGCGGAGTGAAAAAACTATTAACAAACTACGTTGCGAACAAGCTTAGCAAAGTCCTTTTTATCACGCCGCATGCGATTGTCGAGGCAAAAATTTCCCACGCAACTCTGAAGAAGCTTCACGAATCAAACCCACAGGCGACAAGGCTCATATGGTTTGACCAGGTTGACATACCTGGCGTAGAAAAACTTTGTCTGGCAGGATCGGGGCTCACTGATACAAAGCTATATCGTGATTATCTTGAACATGGAAAAATCTGGTATGTCGTCTTTGAAGTCCATAAGCGCGGGATTACAGTCGGGATGACGAGGAATAGTGTAGTGACGCTCTTCAGCAAAAGCACTCCTGAAGAATTCGTAGAATACATCCTAGAAGACATTCTAATGCTCATTGAGTAATAGAATAGGTACGCATGGCATTATTCTTCCATCATTCTTGGGTGAACCGAATGACGACAATGGGGACACGTCACTTGACCTCTGGGGTAACTTGCCCGCCACTTCTTTTTACAAAAAGGACATTGCAGCTTCATCGTCTTTCCAGGAAGAAAGAATTTTTGTCGACTAAACATAAGCACTGCGATCCCTGAAATCAACGTTGCCACTGCCAAAATTACGAAATATGCTAGTTTAAATTCGATACCATGAGTCAGAATGAGTTGTTCTTCCCAGAGAAAAGCCCAAAAGGCTGACATGGGATCTGCGTCAGAAGACAGTTTCGGCCATGCTTTCCACGCCACAACAATAAGTGTAGTAAGCCCAATGAAACAAAGCGTTGCACCAAGTACATAGCCCAGCTTATGCCGTCGAACTGTCATCTTCAACTTTGCAAACTCCAAATTTAGGTTGTCTCACAAAAAAGAGTTCTAATTAACTTCTTAAAGTTGTTATGAATCTAAACATCAGGTTACGTTTACGCTTGTGTGCGAGTAGTTATCTAAAGAGAAACCTTTCAAACAACTTCTAGATGTTTTCTTAACGAATTTGAGTGTCACATGTACCTGCGTGTTGAAAACGCAAAAGTTAACTCTCAAGCTCAAGAAAGCTTCAGATATGGTGTTAACACGCGTTAGAGATGTAATAGGCAGCGTATACTCTGGAAACTCGGCTGAAGATTTTCTAAAGATGTTGGAACCTGCTAAATGACTAGAGTGAAAGTCTGAAGCTTGGAAAAGGTTTATATGAGAATTCAACAGATTCAGTTTTCCATTAGTTGTATAAGGAGAAAGTTGAATGGGAAGATTGCTAAAAAACAAAACGTTGAACTATTGGGTTTGCGGCATAATTTTCAGTATAATCTTCGCAATAATCGGCGCCATAACCAATTTCGCAATAGATACAGCAGAATTTATCGTAGGAGCAGTTCTTGCATTTATTCTCTACATAATTATCATGCCATATATTACTGGGCGTCTGGTGGATTTCGTCTCGGATAGGTGGATGGATTAGCCACGTTAGAAAACGTGCGTGCACAAAGAGAGAAATGAAAATCAACGTACATTGAGAGTAAAGAAAACGCTTTGAAGCTGAGCGTAAAGTTCTTTCTTTTTTCTTGAAGCCTCTAATTAAGGTCTTCCTACAATTACCCTTTAGTTTTTCCCTAAACCTGTTTTGACAAAAAAAGAGTTGGGAGGTTGCGCTATTCGTGGTCCCACCGTTTGGTGACCCTTACTATGATGAAGACTACGAAGGCTACGATGATGAAGGTTATCAGCGCTGCCAAGAATTCTCCTACGCCGAAAAGCTGGCCAACATAGTTTGGGTCTATTGGGGTCCCCTGGCTATCCAATTCTGTCGATGGAACTGGTATTTTGAATGTGGCGAGATTTCCAAGGCCGGGTACAGCGAGGCCTATTACGGGCATTACTAAGCCTGTTACAAGTGCTTGGACAAGGGCACCGAGATAAACACCCATGATAAAGGCGACAGCAAGGCCCATGACTTTGTACTTTGAAAGGAAGTCCCTGAATTCATTCCACATGCCTTCCTTTGGTGGCGGGGATGGCGTCGGCGTCAACAATTCACGAATCTTTGTAAGCTCCTTCAACATTTTATCTTCTTTCGTCAACCTTTTCCCTCAGCGCTCCCTCATGTTCACTTGCTTTTATAGATTGTCCGATTTCAAACATGCCCCGCGCGCGTGCCAGCTCGCTAAATGAGTAACAAAGCCTTTGTTTTCTTTCTTTTCCGTTTCTTTTTTGTGGCTTTTTTCTTTTCTACACGTTTCTTGGCTGGTTTTCTTTTCTTTTTTGCCTGTTTGGTTACGCTTGTGGGTGCAGGGATTTTTTGCTTGCCCAAGACGGTTCTGAAGGCTCCATGTTTAGGACATTTGAAAAGCCCTATGTGAAGTTGAAGTCTTTCGCCTTTTCGGTTTGGGCGTCCCGCCATCTTCCAAGTCTTTCTCGGCCTGGCGACTTCCACTCCACACTTGGGGCATTTAGCCACCCAGCCTCTTCCAGCTATAAAATACATTCGCCCCCTAACGATTTTCATACTAGTCTTTCCTTTCTCCACCAAACGATAAAGGAGGGCAGTAAAATCTGCTATGGCGAAGGTTGACATTTTACTGATTTCAGGGATACTGAATTCCGTGTGATAACGTATTCCCTCCATTATTTCTTGGGACGTGAAGGCTCGATCTTTTCGTTGTTCCAAAAAAGAAAGTATTTCCTCTTCTACTTTGCTGTGGAGTTTTCCATTTTCAAACGCTTTCTTATTTATGGGCATAAGATTCCTCCTTTTTAGTTTCGACGTCTCAAATCTTGTTTTGCATAAACGCGCGTGTGAATATCCCTCTATCTTGATCTTGCTTTGACTCTTGGCTCAAGCAATGTCCAAAGCCATTCTACAAATTCTCTCAAGTTCTTGGTTTGAATATATACGTCGCCTGGACCCCTAATTTCAGTGACTAATCCTTCTCCGCCCAGCAAAGTTTCTTTTAGTCCTCCGAATTTCTTAACTTTATAGTCGCAAGTATCACTGAAGGCAACGAGGTGGAAGTTATCAACAATCAAGGTTTGATCCGGCTTCAGTGTATGTTTGTCTATGGCACCGAAAGTGTTTATGAAAAGTGTTCCGTCACCTGTAACTTTTACCATGAATAGTCCTTGTCCGAAGAGCCCTTTTGTGAAGCCTTGCCATTGAATGTCTAAATCTACGTTTTGAGTGGAAGCAACATAGGCGGCTTTTTGAATTATGTAGCCTTGGTTTGGCTTAACTTCTAAAGTTTCGATGTCGCCCACTGGAGCTGAAACAAAGGCCACTTCTCCCTCATTTTGTTCTGCTCTGTAATCATTTACCCAGAAGGACTGACGTCCAAACAATTTCAAGCCGATGCTTCCTAGAAGGCTTTTCTCACGCTTTCTAGTGTGAACATCAATGTTTGGGTCCATATAGGTCATTGCTCCAGACTCTGCGGTTATAGTTTCGCCGGGCTTCAACTTGACAACAAGCATTGAATAAGAAGGCTTGTACTTAATTTCATATTCCACTTCTATTCCCACTTCAAATGTTTGTAAGTGAACTTGTTAATAAAATTGCGCGCTCACAAATCTGAACCGCGCTTTCCAATAGCCTTACAGCCAAGCAGCCAGGACCATCAGCGCGTGACAGCGCAGAGATATTCTACAACGTTTTGTGGATAAGTTTTAAATTCACCGCAATGAAATCAAATTCGGCTCCTGCTTAGTGCAGCATAATAGAAATGTTGTGTGACGTTATGGAAAAGGAAAAGATATTACAAACGATAGAACGTGACAAAATAGACTTTATAGATTTGATGTTCTGTGACCTCTACGGTAATTTAAAGAGCGCCACGATTTCGCCCAGAGAGTTAGAGGATTGCCTTGACCACGGAAAATGGTTTGACGGCTCTTCTGTAGAAGGATTTACTAGAATACACGAAAGCGACATGCTACTGGTTCCAGACATATCCACGTACCTCCGTCTTCCTTGGCTGCGTGATGACAGAAACGTGGCAAGAATAATCTGCGACGTTCATGAACCAAGCAAAAACCCATTTGAAGGCGATCCTAGATATATCCTGAAACGAGTTCTGGAAAAGACCAAAAGCAAGGGGCACTCCTACTACGTGGGTCCAGAAATCGAGTTTTTCCTATTTAGATCCAAAGAAAATGCAACTTATCACGATACAGCTGGATATTTTGACTTCTCGCCCCAAGACTTTGCAACTAGTATACGAGCGTTAATGGTTACCACCTTGGAGAAATTAGGCGTAAAAGTTGAAATGTCGCACCATGAATGCGCTCCAAGCCAACATGAAATAGATATACAATACTCTGAAGCCTTGAAGACTGCTGATAACGTGATGATTCTTAAACAAGCCATTAAAACTGTTGCGAGCGACAAAGGTTTACATGCGACTTTCATGCCGAAACCCATCTACGGCGTCAACGGAAGCGGAATGCACACACATCAATCAATCTTCAGCAAAGACGGCCAAAACCTCTTTCATGACAAAGAAGACAAGTACAGCCTATCTTCTCTCGCTTATTACTTCATGGGAGGCCAACTTAAATACATGCGAGAAATCGCAGCCATCTTATGTCCCACAGTAAACAGTTACAAACGGCTTGTACGAGGGTACGAAGCACCCGTTTACATTTGCTGGGGGCAGAGAAATCGCTCAGCGTTGATTAGAGTTCCTAGATTCAGTGCGGGAAGAGAAAAGTCAACGAGGCTTGAACTAAGATGCCCCGACCCAAGCTGCAACCCCTACTTAGCCTTCGCTATCATGCTAGCTGCTGGTCTCAAAGGCATCGAAGAAAAGATTGAACCACCATCTGCCGTAGAAGAGGACGTATACGGCTTTGACGATCAAAGACTTGCAAAGTTTTACATCAAAACTCTGCCGGCAAATCTCCACGAAGCTATCGAAGAGCTTGAAAGAAGCAAATTGGCGGAAGAAACATTAGGTGAACACGCGTTCAAAAAATACATTGAGGTCAAGTTAACAGAATGGAATGAATTCCAGAGAAGCGTCACAGACTGGGAGTCTGACAGGTATCGAAACTTGTAAACTAAATGTGCTTCTCTAACATTAATTCTATGTCGCCAGACCTTGCTTTGCTATTTTATACGTTTTCGTTACGTCTTCAATTTCACTGTTTTCGAAAGCGTACACTTCTTTCAAGTTCTTCTTCCAGTTTCGTTCATACATCTCAGGATCATCTATCCTCTTTTCCGAAGGGTCAACGTGGACCCACTTGCCCTGCTTTTTGTCCCAAACCTCTGTCCACGCATGATCTGACATGTCAAGGATTAACCTTGCACGGTAACCGTTCGCAAGGCAGATAGCTGTGAACAAGACACTGAATTCTCTGCATTTGCCCTGGCCATACTCAATTATTTCAAAAGGATCGCTATGGCGCACAATGTCGCCCTTGTTGAGTTCTACTCTGTCATGAACCCATTCGACCAGTTCGGGCAAAGTCTGCCTTTTCTTAAAGAATTTTTCAAGCCGGCTCAGTAAAGAGGGGTCTGTCAGTCTTTCGCTGATTCTCCGGTACATTTCTATGGCTTCCGGATTCGGCGATGAATTCATGGCATTTTTCTTCCGGTTTCAGATACTTATGGGCGAGGTTCAACGATATATTTCTTAGGAGGCTTCGAAAATGTGTTATGAAAGAGAAATAAATACTCAAAATCAGTGTCGTGCGTGCGTAAGCTAGTTTTATTGCTGAAAACGTGGATTCCAAATATTTACTTATGTTTCTTAAGAGATTTATCCGCTGCAATATATCCTTAAAGAGAGACGGTGCTATGACTCGTTCAAAGCTGGAAAGGTATCTTAGCATTCTTGAAGTTTTGGTTTCTCGACCCTTGGAACTTGAGATAATTCTTTATCAGGTCGACGAAGAGTGGGGTATTCTGAAGGAGTATTTGGACTTTCTGATTCTGCATGGACTTGTTGAGAAACTCCCCTTAGACAAGAAAAGAGTCGTTTACACAGTCACTGAGAAAGGACTCGCATTACTGAGAACGCTACAAGGACAGGAATATCTTGACGAACACCAGAACTTATTGCTAGTATACGAAGAATAAGCGCGCGCATAGTATTATTCGAGTATCTGTAGTATAGTCAGGTTAGAATAGCCTATAATGGAGATATCTCCCGAAGTCCGTACCTTTAATTGGCTTCTTGGCGTTTCTGATATACCAGTTCATGTAAGGTCAGTCTGGTAGATAAAGATTGGCTTCTTGTTCTGTCAGTGCGCACCATGTTGGAATAAGAGGAGCATTTCATCAATATCCATGCTCAGGGCTCGCATCAATTATGGTTCCGTTCCTGTATTGAACTTCCACACCTGATGCTTGCTGAAATTCTGGCCTAATATTCTTTAGATTTTGGATTTCAACCAAATTCCCTATGTACCATGGATCAAAGATCAACCATTTTCCTTTGTTTATTACTTCTGCCCATTGATGGTCAATATTTTTGAAATGCGCTTGCCTTGTCTCATATCCAGCGTCATGCAATAACTCTTCTATCAATATAGCGGCTTGCCCGCAGGAGCCCCAGCCTTGATACACTATCAGACTTGCTCTGGTAACTCCCCAAATCTTCATTATGTATGGATCAAGAAGTGTACTGCTAATCTGGATGTCGATTCTGAACGACGCCTCAGGTTTATTGTAAGCGTTACGGACGTGGGCATTCAGAAAGGACGACACATTGTTGGTATAATCGTGAAGCCCCAAGTTTTCATTCTCAGCAACAAATGCATCAATCATTTTGCCAGCCTGCGACACCCGTGGCATGAAGACCAGTGAGAATGAAAATATGACCATGAATGATATAGCCAAACTAAGAATAAACATGACTATTGTCCTGTTCTTCTTCAGTTTCATTGGGGTTAGAAAAGAAACTGATAATATGGCTATGACTAGTGGGATCAAAACTAAAAAATCTAGAAGGGGAATAGGTCCAATTAGCCTGCCAATCTCAAGACAGGTAAATTTCCATGGTATTGCCGAGACTATCGTGACCGCAATTACCACATATAATATGGGAACATACTTCAACGCCTTCACAAAATCTGCACGTTTTAGGTTAAAAGCTCCCTTCATCTCGAATCTCAATACCGAATACCACACTTAGGATTAAAACTTTCAGTAAGGCGGGGTTTTTGTAAACGGCCTTGCTCGCATCAGCGGGAGTCTGGCGGGAAGTCACATTATAACGGGCGACAGAAACCCCCCTAAAGGCTAGGGGGGTTGGGGGGTTTTGACCGTCTGCCTGCATGAGCTGGTCTCTAGGAAAGGTTAATCACAACCAAATAGCGCTAGGAAAACCCAGAATGGGTTGTCCTGCTGCAAGCCCTCCCTCTTCCCTTGGGAAGGGGGACGGTGGGGAATGGGTGAGTAGCCCGATGTCTGAGGTTGGGGGGTGGGGGTTGGGTGGGCGTAAGCGACCAGCTTACGACCATGATTTTGCGGCGAGAAGCTAGCAACAGAGTGATATTCCACATATTTTCCACAAAAGTTTAAATAGAATTAAATGGGTAACCGAGTTGTGGGGGAAAGCTCATGAATGTTGATGATGAGTTATACATGCGCACCCGTGGAAGACATTATCGCCTTGAGCGTGAGCGTTTTTATTGGGGTTTCCATCGGCAACGACTTAAGCTTTTTAATATTGGAATTCTTGTCGCTTGTTCCTTGATTGTGTTGTTCTCTTACTTGTACAACCCAGATTATTTCATTGTAGTTTTGACGTTCTCACTACTAACAGGCCTCTTGACAATAGATCTTCACGCGTCGCTCGGGAACATCGCCCGATTACTGTATAGGCTCAATATGCAGACATCCTATCTCCGCGAACGCGTGCTGAGACCTACAATGTCGCGACGCGCCGATATCTTGTCTAGTCTAGGTATTTATGAGCCTGACGTCTACGCTGCAAAACTCAAAGAATTCAGGAAAACTCCTAAAATCTTCTACTATTTAGATAAATCCGTAGTCGAATCTCTTCATAATCAGATAGTGTCTTCAATAAGAACACGAGAAATAACGACTGAAAGCGAAGTGGCAACTTCAAAAGGGATTGAACTAAGCTTTCCAATCAGGCCATCTTATCGGAGCGAGAAATCAGGGAAAGAGAAAATAAGGGCAGAGGTAATCGAGTCTGTGGAAGGAAAATTCGAAGAGGTTCAGAACTATCTTCTTAACAATGAGCTTGTCCAAATAGGGCTAGAAGACTTCAAGTATAACAAGGAGGCTGAGAGCGAATTTCTGGCCACATCTCAGGAAATTAAGGAGAAGTTTGATTTCCAGTTACCTAAGAATGTAACGGAGCAGTTCATTAACATAAACAAAAAGAAATATGTGGATTCCAAGATAGAAGAAGTGAAATCTGCAAGCGGATATATTTTGATGTCTGGTGAGTTCCGTGTTTCGACGAAAGGCAAGGAATGGGGTGTTACATATAAACATCCCGTTAGTTCCGTAATTGACTCGGAAACTGGAGATCAACTTGTATTTGAGGCTTTTTGTCCTAAAATAGAGATGACAACAATTGGAAATGACACATTTAGCAAAACCGATAGGGTAAAAATGGTTCTATTGGCAAACATAGTTAGATTTGATGGACACAAGCTGGAGCTTTTCATGAGACCAATCGCAGTATACTCTTAAGAAGAGGTGAAATTCACTCAAAAGACATCTCGCCGCTTACGTTGAACCGCAACTTTTTCGAGGGACTCTGAAGGTTTTGAGATCCCTAAGAGTCCCACACGTAACTGCATCTCAGCTCCCCAGACGCTTGCTTGAGCATAGTGGTATCCTGCCTATTGCGAAAAGTATTAACTCTATAGCAAAGTATTTTTGCAACTGTTAAGTAAACCCCTAGGTGGTTTTGATGGAGAGTTTAAGGCTTAAGATACGCAAGTCGAAAAATGGGACATATTATGTTCCAAGTTTATCCATAAGAAAACTAAGGTCATTGGCACAGGCTAAGAAAGGAAAACGTCGCTGGTTCTTAAGCAAAGATGAAGGAAGTCTTTATTTGGAGTAGTCACGGGGTTGACGCTTCAATTTCTTTTCAGAGTCTTGAAGAGCTTCATTTATGACTTTCTCAAATGCCTTCAAATTTGACAACCCTTCGATTCTCACGGTCTCTGTAATCTTCTGACGCACAAGCTCAGGAACCTGCATATTTAACTGAACTATCATATTTTGATTGCCTGAACTGTCAACCTGAAAACTCCTTCTTAGGTTTTCCAAGAATCCTTGAAACGCTTCTGTAGTTTCAAAAAGGTCTGCAAACTCAACCAGCGGTTCCAGTCTCCCAAGTTCATGCTTCGTCCTAATATTCTCCTCAGAGATGGTATCCGTTATCAGTTTTTGCCGAGTCAGCTCCTCTTGAAGCTTGTTTACTGCACTCTTTAAAGACTCGACTTTCTCAATATCTACTTTTGGCTGTTCTTTTATGGTCTGGAACTTTTTCAGTTGCCTGAACTTCTGTTGGAGATTAACGGTTGTCAAGTAGGTGTCGTCAGACTGAGTGATGGCTTTTCCACAGAGTTTTTTGCCTGCTGTCAAGCCAATTCCTGAATCTATGGCTGCAGAGAGAAGCATTTTTCTGAAACAATGGAAAGTTAAGCTTTTACCATTCATAGCAATTTTGCATTTTTCAGCTAGCCTCTGTAACAGTCGGTTAAGCCATTCATCTGAAATGTGACGATTTCCATTAGAGGGAAACAGGTAATGATTGCCCTTCTTTCTTTCTAATGTGGGCAGGTAAACTCTAAGAAGGTCTACAGTCTCTTGGCTCAAGAACCCGTGTGCTATTACTTTTTCTTTGCCTGTCATTAAATCAAAGGGGATTGGTGGTTCTTGGTTCAATGATGGCAGGTCATCTTTCTTGAGTTTGATGAAGTCGCTTATTCTTAGCCCTAGGTCTGTAGCCATGCTTAGAATGATTCTTTCTCTGAGGTCTGCAACTTCAAACATTTTTCTGACGTGTTCAATTCTTAGGGGGAAACTTTTGGTTGTCTTGACTGTTTTTGTGACTTTGCTTCCTGCTCTGATTCTTACAGGCATTTGGTAAAATCTGAAAAGCTGCCTTATTCCAATGGTCAGGTTTCTTGAAGTATTAATTGAATATCCTTGTGACAAAAGGTAGCTGTGAAACTTTTCTATTTCTTTTCCGAACCTTACAGACCTGTTCTTGTATTCAATGAGGTTTTCTCCTGCTCTCTGGGTTAGGTCATCTTTTCTTATTTCAAGGGTTTCTTCTGCGCTTTTGCCATACCATTCACAGAACTTCTTGATTCCATATCTGTATTCTTTTTTGGTGTTTGGATTTTGCACTGAATCTAAGAACTCTATTAAACTCAATTCCACTCATCTACACTTCCTTTATATTGTGTGGTATATCAATGTTTTCATAAAGCCAACTAATTGTAAGGTGTGCTCCCGCAATCCCCTCATTTTTCCTTTAACCATCCAAAACATCTATGTATGTTGGTAAAATCCTGCCATGCATGGGTGTGCGCGCATACGCAGACCTTATATCTATCGCGTCTTTGTCTATCGGAACTAAGCTCTTAGGATATATGCTGATGAGATTCACCGAAAATCTCAAGGAACAGTTCCCGTTCATCAAGGGAAATTATTTGATACTCATAATAAGCTGGATTCTAATGGATTTTGCAGGTGAACTGCCGGGAACTTACTATCCGGATTATGTGATCCAACTTGGCGGAAGTGCCACAATTATAGGATTGATCTCTCTTGTTTCGATGTTGTGTCTAGCTTCTGTTCAACTCCCCGGAGGCTATTTGGCTGACAAGTATGGTAGGCGTTGGTTAGTCTCAACAATGACATTTGGGGTAGCTTTTTCGTACATTTTCTACGCAGTAGCACCAACTTGGCACTTCATTTTGATTGGAGCCGCAATACAAAACCTTTGTCTGATTTATCAACCAGCACTGATGGCGACGATGGCAGATTCCTTGCCGCCAGAAAAGCGAGGAATGGGATTCTCTATTCTAAATCTTATAATGAGTGTTGCAACGACTCCGGCTCCGTTAGTGGCTCTCTTCTTGATATCAACCTACGGCTCAGAGACTGGCATGCGAATAGCGTACACCATTGTCACGATATTCTTTATTGTTGCAGCGATTGTGCGGCTAAAATTAACTGAGAGCATGAAAGAAACTGAAAAGGCCACTCTAAATGACATACTACACTCCTATCCGGAATCTCTAAGACAAGGATTAAGCGTTTGGAAAGCAGTGCCACGTTCAACATTGTTCTTGTTCTTCTCCACCATTATCATGCGTGCAGCATTTGCAATGGTGATGGGGCTCTTCTTGGTCTACGGGTTCTATGTTCTTCAAATAGGGGGAGCCCCGCAACCACAGATTTTCACACTTGCGATGGATCCCGCTCTCCAAAACGCGCGCGTTCTCTGGGGTTATGTTATGATCGCTGTATTTCTAGCGATGATAGTTATGTCGTTACCTGTAGGAAAGCTGCTCGATAAGGCTGGCAGAAAAATCCCGTTAATAATGTCCGGTCTCCTGATGATCCCCTCCATTTTGCTTTTCATTTATGGGAATTACATCACCCTTTTCATAGCAATGCCCCTTCTCGGACTCGCCCAACTTCTAGGTTTCTCAGCTTATCAAAGCTTGTTTGCAGATCTTGTCCCCCAAGCACAGAGAGGAAAAGTCACAGGCTCAATGCACTTCTTCACCTACATATTCATGGCTTTTGGAGGACTTGCTGGCGGGCTCTTGTACGACAATGTATCCCCGCAAATCCCCTTTCTAATCATGCTCATCCTAATCATCCTGTCAATTCTCATAACGATCTTTCGCATTAAAGAACCCCAACCTGAAGAAAGAGAAGCCTAGTATTACGCGCGCATACGCGCTACTCGGACAAAGACGACTCTAACCCTTTTTTGCAACTATACAAAAATTTCTACATGATGTTTCTTCATGCAATTGCAAAAAACCACTTTGCGCATATACACATCGTTGAAGCCCAAAAGAATAGATATATAGAGTCCCACTGAAGAGTTTATACGCAATTTAACATACTTGAGGAAAAAGAATTGGCAAGTAAAAACGAAATCCCTGAAGTCAAGATCGTTGAAACTGAAAAAATCAAATTGAAAAACCCTCTTGTCATTCTAGGTTTCGCCGGAGTCGGATTAGTAGGAGGAATAGCAGTTGCCCACATCATCGAACAGCTAGAGATGAGGGAAATCGCCCACTTACGATCCAGATACATTCCGCCAGCAGTGGTCTTCATGAAAGGCAAACTAAGACACCCCTTCAGAATACACTCCAACAAAACAGGCAAACTCTGCACAGTCATTTCCGAAATTCCACTTCGCTCAGACGGAGCCTACCCAATATCCTCCACGCTTTTAGAATGGATAGAGGCAAAAGGAGCAAAGGAACTTGTAGTTTTAGAAGGATTCAGCGTTAACCATTTCCCAAAAGAGCGAAAGGTATTCTGCGCCGCAGAACCCGAAACAATTAAGAAATATCAAGAAAAAGGCGTAAGAATGATAACTGCGGGAATCGTTCAAGGAATTGCCGGCAGCATCCTAGACGAATGCCTATCCAGAAAAATCTCTGGAACCGCCCTTCTGACCCCAGCAGTCTCGTTTATCCCCGACCCCGAGGGCGCAGCAGCACTAATAAACACCTTAAATCGAATCTATAACTTGAAAGTTGACATTAAGGAGCTTCTAAACAAAGCAGAAGAAATCAAACAGAGATTACAGGATCTTGCCGAACGCCATCGAAAAATGAGAGAAGCAGAAGAAAAAAGCGGAGTGCCCGAAAGAGTATACATCTAAAATCGCCACGCGCGCCAGCATTCCACCAAGACATTACTATGATTAAGAATTAATAGAATCTTGCCAAACGACAACACACCCACAAGTCGCAATCACGCTAAGTTTGTACTTTCAATGGCAGATAAGGAACGCCACGTGCGCTACGAATGGTTCAGATATTTTTCACAATCTAAATTAGGATCGCCTAAGTCGCAAGAAAGTTGCAGAATGCATGCAGAAGCTTATGAAACCACGCATGATTTCTGGGATATTGCGTCATTTGGTTGAAGGCTTTTGACTTATTGCCTTTGAATTGGTTTTCTGCATGGCTGTCGAGTTGGTTTGGAACTGGACTTTTATTTGAGATTCCTGCTTCTGATTTTTTCCAGATGTTTGGTCGTGTTTTTTCAGAGTTTTCTAGTTTTTGGGGTTTGATAGCTTTTTCCATTGTTTAACCATCATTTCAGAAACGCGCGCGGCGTTTATTAAGCAACAAGACCAAATCAGCTTATCTGCACCGGAACGGGTTTAAAGAGTGGTTAACGAACTGAAAAATGAGAATGTGAAAGCAACACTGCGTTTTATTGGAGTTGTGAAGAAAGTTGAAGAGGATGAAGCAAAAATACTTTTGTTCCCCCGATTCTGCCCAGGGCTTAAGGGTATAGAAGCCTTCTCTCACATAATTATCCTATACTGGACTCACCTACGTGACAGCAAAAAGGAAAGGAATACCTTGTTAGTTTTTCCGAGAAGACACGAAGTAAACGTGGAAACTGGCGTTTTTGCTTGTCGAAGTCCTTCCCGACCAAACCCCATAAGCTTATGCGTAGTCGAACTAGTGAAAGTTGAAGAATGCATCTTAACAGTAAGAGGCCTTGATGCCTACGAAGGGACACCAATAATTGACGTTAAACCATACATGCCAAGGGCTGATTCTATCCCTAATGCAAGGGTTCCAGAGTGGACATCACGTGGTCCTCCAACATGAAAGAAGCCGATTCTGTTAGAGTGGTAACAGTTATCGACAATAATGTCTGGAAAGAAGGGTTGATGTCCAGCTGGGGATCTCTTTTCTTGTTGAAGCCTTTTACGACGATGGGAAACAAAATATATTAACGGATACAAGCGGGGCATATCAGACATTCTTCGATAACGCGTTGAAGCCCCCGCATAGATTCTTACGGTTTCGCCTTCTTAATGATTGAATGGTTAATGGATGGGCATAACCATTAAGAGTGTTGAAGTGGAATTTGAATGAGGTTTTATGTGAACAGGTGGTAAGGGCGCCTTATGGACATTAAAAGAGGCTTAATTGTTGTTTCAGTTTATCTTGGCGTTTCAGTTTTGATTTTTGCCAGCGACTTTATACCGCTTGGAATGGTTGAAGATGTCAGTGTTTCACCTGCATTTTTCTCTCTTATCTTGCTTGTCCCACTTTTCTTGTGGTACATGCGTATACGTAGAATGCTTTCTTCAGAGGACGAAACGGAGGAAAACGTTGTCTGGGTTGAGATCTTCGCCTTATTTCTATTATCAATGGCTGTTCGTATCCCTTTTGTGCTGGTTATGGGGATGGCTTTCGAGAAGACCGCAGTTATTTACCTTGTCGTCTTGACCGTTGCTTTGGTTAAGAGAAACAATTTAGGTGTTCTTGGTTTCAGAACCGAACATTTCACCCGTTCGCTCTTGATAGGTTTAGTTTATTATTTGGTGTTTGGAATGGCTTTGTTCGCAACGTTCTTCGGCTTAATCTACGCGTTTACTGGGCATCTAGTTGTTACGGGTTACGATCTGTTTCCATCTCTCTTCGTTTTTCCCTTCATGACCTTCTGCGTAGGCGTCAGCGAGGAAGGCCTGTTCCGAGGCTTCATACAGACACGCTTAGCAAAGTTCTATAGTGAAAGGAAGGCTTTGCTGGTTCAAGCTTTGCTCTTCGGCGTTTGGCACTTCATCTGGCATGTTTCCCCGTTCGACTCAGTCGGAATGCTACTACACGTTTCCAGCACCTTCGTTTTCGGCTTAGTTTTTGGACAGTTTTACAGAAAGTCGAGGACCCTTATTCCACTTATACTCGCACATGGTCTGGTGGACACAATCGGATACGGAGCCACTTTCAATCCGGAGCTAGAAATGGCGGATCCCCGTGTTCAAGGGATTCAAGCACTTTCTTTCATCACAGGCATAATCATCCTTGCCTTGTGCACAAAGTTTCTAGCAGGAAAGGCACAGGTTAACGCCGAAACGCATGTGCGTGCACAGCTCTGAAGATGCATGCATGCAGTGGTAATGGAAAATGGTAATGTTGGGCGCGCGCGCATGAAGTTTTTTCCACAAGCAATAAAACTGTAGAAGATGACTGATTCTAGCCATGGGAGACCTACTTGCAGAGAAGGGAACTGTTTGCGGCAGATCAGAGTTGCTATTCTTATCCAAGTCTTGAATTCTTTTGTTAGTGGCATTCTTACAGTTGTTTTGCCTTTGATGATGGCAGAGAGAAACATTGACATAGTGACTATGGGTCTTGTTTTTGCAGCTATGCCTATGATTTTTCAGCTTGGAAGAATGTTTTTTGCCATCGTGTCTGATTTTTGGGGGAGAAAGCCTTTCTTTGCCTTGAATGGAATATTGGGGGTTATCTCAAACTTGATCTATTACTTAGCATATACCCCGTTGGAATTCTTATTTGGAAAGGTTATGGAGGGAGTTAAAAGCGGTTCTTTGTGGGCAGTCAATAGAGCCTTCCTTCTAGAAAAAAGTGAGAGAAAATGGAGAACACTGGTAAGTTTAAGAACAACAGCTTACATTTCTTCTGCTGTCGGGAGTTTGTTTGCTGGTTTTCTTGTGGTTTGGTTCTTCTATGAAGGAACTTTGATGTTGTGTGTTTTACTTGGAGTTTCTGTTATTCCACTATCTCTCTTGTTGGTGGGCGGAGTAAAGAAAAAGTTGAGTGTATCGAAAGCTTTGCATGTGTTGGATTTTAGAAAGAAGAGAAAGATTTTCAAGACCTGTTTTTTCCTGTTTTTTGTTATGGGTTTGTCTTTTGGATTTGTGAGTGGCTTTGTCTATCCCCTGTTTTTGAGTAGTAATGGCTTTAAAGCTGAGACAATAGGTATACTGCTTGGTTTGCAGATCTTATTAGCTGGTTTCATCTCGCATCTTTTTGCTGGGAGATTTGAAATAAGCAAGCTCATAATCATCAGTGGGGTGCTCTACTCATTTGCACTTATTTCTATTGGATTCTCGAGTTCAGTAATTGCTGGTATTCTTGTAGTTGCTTATGGTGTTATTGAAGGTTTTCTTGGCATTGGTCAGGAGGGGATTCTGTCAAGGATTGTAAATAAAGAATCTTATGGAACTGACATAGGATTGTTATGGATGGGGCACCATTGTGGAAGATCCTTCAGTCTTGCCATGTCAGGGTTACTTATCTCGCTATTTGGTTTTGTAGCTCCATTCCTAGTGTCTGCTTTCATTTTCGCACTCTTTTACATACCGTCATTCTTCATTCTAAGAGAGTAGTATAGACAAAAGGGAAATGCCTTACATAACTTATGATGTCGTGAGCGCAGCATTATAGAAGATTGAAATTTCTTCCATGAACCAATGTAAATGCAGATCGAATTGACAAAAATTCAGCAGACTTAATCTTAGATTCAAGAGATGATATGTAAAAATGGATGGATAATTTGATGAGTGAATCCAAGAAACACGAATGTTGCGGTCAAACCTTTAACACAAAAGAAGAATTGGAAGCACATAATGAGAAGCATCACAAGAAATCTTGTTGCAAGTAGCCAAACAACATAATCCCAAATGACAAACCACCCATATTTTTTAAATTTGTTCTCACAAGCTAAACTGGATTTTCCACAAACCATAAAAACTGAAGGAAGCAAATTGTATGTTGATGTGATGACTTGAGGAAACTAAAAGATATTGATTACAAGATTCTCTTCGAGTTGCTGAAGAACTCTAAGATGAGTGATAGGAAACTGGCTAAGAAAGTTGGGGTTTCTCAGCCAACCGTAACAAGAAGGAGAGCAAGGTTGGAAAAAGATGTAATTGACGGTTATACTCTTGTCCCAAAATGGGAGAAACTGGGATATGAGATTCTTGCATTCACGTTTGTCAAAACGAAACAGACCCTTGGATTAAAAGAAAAATCTGAAGCTGCTGTGAAGAGAGGGACAGAATGGCTGATGAACCAAGCCAATGTCATTATGAGTGGTGGATGCAGAGGAATGGGTGTGAATGCCTTTATGATATCGGTTCACAAGAGCTACTCAGACTTTGACAGCTTCATGGCTAAACATAAACGAGAATTGGGGGATACGTTTACTGATGTTCAAACGGTTCTTGTGAATCTTGGTGGAAATCAGATACTCAAGCCTCTTCACTTGAAATACTTGGCAGAAGCAAAATAGTCTTTCCACTATTCATGTTAGCAACACTGCTAGCAGCCATAGTGCATAGAAGAAAAAGGGCAAATCCCACAAGAATTTCGGCAAGGTCTACTCCTGAACTTGTGATAGAACCTTTCTTGCGAATTCTCTAGCTTTCTGTAGGTCTTCAGGTGTTGGATGCTTCATTACTTCTTTGACATATTTTTCCCATTCATCAGAGGATGTGATTACCTCTCTCTTTATGAATTCTTGTATTGGAGGAGGTGGTACACCTTGGCAATTGTAACAACCCTCGAAGTCAATTTTCTTTTCTTTGCTTGCTTTTTGAAAAGATGATGTGCATTTAGATGCCCATCTGTTGAACCATTCTGAGGAGGTTGCACGAGTAAAGAATCCTGCAAGCTTAAACTTAGGTGAATGTGGAATAGCATCCAAGATTCTTTTTAATGGAGCCGCTAGGTCTGTTGAGTGACAAGCTGAACCTAGAAAAACAACATCATAATCATTCAAAATGTCCACTGTAACCTCATCAACTCTCTTCAAATTTGCCTCATGCTTCTTTGAAGCCTCTTCATAAATGGATCTAGCAACCTTCTCAGTGTTACCCGTTTCGCTATAATAAGCAATCAACACTCTCATCTAAACAGCTCCTGACTCTAACCTTCAAAGGATTCCAATTGCCACTACTTTGACAAGAAAACTTATTTTAAGATTTCCCGAAAAGTCTCTTTGCACAAGTCATAAAACAAGAATATGATGAATATGACAAGCGTTTAAACCGATTTCAGCATGCATACTTTATCATCATGTTTGCTGTAGAGCTAGATTTTATATGGTTGGCTCTATACCAATTAGAATAAGATTCCCAATCTATGTTAGAATCTTTGGGAATCAAATTGGGAATAAATATGCTCTTAGAAGGCTTAGATTCCTGATTTGCATGGGGCTGTCGGCTAGCTTGGTCGAGGCTATGAGACTTGGGCTCTCGTGACCCCGGTTCAAATCCGGGCAGCCCCACCATCGGGCGCCTTCCCTCTGATGCTCTTATTTTGACCTTTTTGTGTAGACGTTCAAAAATAGATTGACCGATATTTTCAGATGGTTATCACACGCTTCAGGAAAATTGAAACCTAATTCGCTGGATTTCAAGTCTAGAACGCACAGTGTTTCTCTTTGGGTCATTCTGAGTTTGCTGCTTTTTTGTTGGACCTCTGGGTTTTCTGCAATTCAACATATTCTTCTACTGCTTTTTTAACATCCCAAGGTTTCCGTTCAGCCATCAGTAGTTTCAAATAGTTTTTCGCTCTTTTCTTCATTACATAATACCATAAAGCAGTAGGTGGGGTCAGAAACAAGGCATATACAAGCCACCCAAAGATTCCCACCCTTAAGGATAATACAAAAAATAAAGGGACGAATGGATAGAAGAAAACAAAAAGCAATTCAGCAAAGAACTCCAAGATATACCTATCCATCTCACGTTCCTCTAACCGACAGAAATTCATCCGAATTATTTAAGACTTAGCACAAACGACATTTGAAAGAAATCTTGAAAATCATTCCTTGGTTCAAGGTGCGAAGCTAGATAGAATGCTTGCTCGTCCTTCTCTAGAACTCAAAACTAAAATACAATTGTGCAATTTTAAAATCTAGACAAGAGTCTTTATTCAACCACAAATTGTATGTTAGTTTAAGGGACGTGATTGATTGACTGCGCTACTGTGCAAATTAGGGTTACACAGATGGAGAAATTATGTAGAACGTGTGCTCATAGTTTGGAAAGAACCAGGATTTCTCCCAGGAACTAAGAACGAAAGGCGAAAACAAGTTTTCTCTGAAAGGGAATGCTTGCGGTGTGGAATTAAGGAAAAGAGGAAATTTACTGAAAATATTGATGGAACTCTGGCAGCAATAGGATGGGAAATAATAGAAGAAAGTCAAACAACATGAAGAATATGTATACAAGCGCTTGCGTGCGCAACATGTGACTATTATCCTATGTAGTTGTTTATTCTACCTTCTTCAGCTTGCGGTGTCTCGGACGCTTCCCGGTTTTTTCAAATTCTTTAAAATGCTTAAGGAAAAGGGGTGTTTCCGGTGCTGACTGCACAAATTCTACGAACCTTGTGAGCTTTCCTATGGTTTCACGGTTTATTTTATGTTCTATCTCGCAAGCATCCTTCTCAGCAGTCTCTTCACTAACCCCTATCATTATCAAAAACTTCTTTAATGCTTGGTGTCGTCGTTCTAGAGTTTCTGCAAGCGATTTTCCTCTAGTCGTCAGTACAACGCCTCTGTACCGCGTGTAGGTGACGAATTTCTGTTCATCCAGTTTCTGAAGCATGTTTGTTACGCTTGGAGGTTTCACGTCTAATGTATCAGCTATGTCCGCAACTCTAGCGTAACCATGTTCTCTGATTAGGCTGTGAATTGTTTCAATATAACCTTCTTCGTTTTCGCTGAGTTTGACTGTTTTGTCTTTTTTCACCATTGTTTGCCTCTAGAATTGTTTTAGGTTTGACTAACATTGTTATATTAAACTAAATCCTTATTTATAAGCCTTCCACATATACAAGTGCCCGCCACCCAAACAGAGGATGATAAAACTGGAACTGCCACTAACCCGCCTTAGAAACGGCGAAAGCGGAGTCATAGTCTCCATCAACGCATCACCAAGTCATCATCATCGTCGCCGCCGCAAATGGGGTTTTCAAAAAAGACTAGAAGACATGGGTCTCACCCCAGGAACCAAAGTAACAGTAGTCAGATCAGCCCCTTTCCATGGCCCAATAGAACTCCACGTAAGAGGCTCCAGACTAGCAATCGGAAGAGGAATGGCAGAGAGAATTCTAGTGAGCGCAGAAAGGTGACCAAAAAACAAATAATCATCGCCCTAGCTGGCAACGCAAACGTTGGAAAATCAGTAATATTTAACCACCTAACGGGAATGCACCAACACATCGGAAACTGGCCTGGAAAAACAGTTGAAAAAGCAGAAGGAACACTTCACTTCAGGGACTACACCGTAGACATCATTGATCTGCCTGGAATCTATTCCCTATCAACTTTTTCCATAGAAGAACTTATCTCGAGGGAATACATCGCAATCGAGAGCCCTGACCTCGTAATTAATGTCGTTGATGCCTCGGTTCTAGAAAGGAACTTGTTCTTCACGCTTCAGTTAGCGGAACTTGAGACCCCGATGATAGTAGCTTTGAATCAGATGGATATGGCAGAAAAGAAGGGTATAAAAATTGACCATAAGAAACTGGAAGAAATTCTAGGCGTACCCGTAATTCCAACTGTGGCACCAAGCCGAGTCGGCATCTACGAGCTGCTGCATGCATCTGTTGCCACCATTGAAAAGGGAGAGGTTGCCCCTTCCAAAATTAGATATGGAGAGGAAATTGAGGAGAAAATCCAAGAACTCAGTAAATTAGTCAAGAGGCTGCAGCTTCCATACCCTGCTAGATGGGTCGCGATAAAACTTTTGGAAGGAGACGAGCAAATAGAGAACAAAATTCGCCAGATGGCCCCTAACATCTTGGCGACCGCAAGAAAGCTCGCAGACGAAATCGAGAATATTCATGGACATTCCTGTACAACTGTTATAACATCTGAGCGATACGAGATCGCAGGATGCATTGCCCGAGAAGTACAAGAAATAGTGACGCCGGCAAAACCTCCTATGCGGGAAAAATTACACGCCTTAACAACTCATGCAGTCCTCGGATACCCAATAATGGCTGCAGTGATACTCGCTATCTTTTTTGGCATCTTCTCCTTTGGGGACTACATGTCTGGTTTGTTGAGTGATCTCTTTTATGGACTAGAGCCTGTTTTTGAAAGTGTTTTAGGAACTGGCATTTTAGGAGAACTAGTTTGGGGCGGCATTTTAGAAGGGCTAATTGCAGGGGTTACAATTGTGTTGCCTTACATTCTTCCATTTTATCTAATGTTGTACTTTCTTGAGGACTCGGGCTACCTTAGTAGAATTGCGTTTCTGATGGATAATTTGATGCATAAGATAGGTCTACACGGGAAGGCGTTTATCCCGATGATGCTCGGTTTCGGCTGTAATGTTCCTGCCTGTCTCGGATGCCGAATAATGGAGACTGATAAGGAGCGGCTTATTGCGATTTTTGTTGTCACGTTGGTGCCTTGCGCCGCGACAACAGTGATAATTCTCGGTCTTGTCGGAGCCTTTGTAGGCTTTCAGTGGGCACTACTATTGTACGCTGTTGACTTGTTCATCATTTTTATTCTCGGAAGAATAGCGTTCAAGGCTTTGCCGGGTGAACCAACTGGATTGATAATGGAGATGCATGACTACAAAATACCACACGCAAAGACCATAGCAAAGCAAACTTGGTTTAGGTTAGAAGAATTTGTCAAGATGGCGTTTCCACTTATAATACTAGGAAGTTTCGTAATCAAACTTGCGGAGATTCTCAACCTATTAGAGCCAATAGCGTACGTCCTCAGCCCCATAACTGTCCTTTGGTTGGGGTTGCCTGCAATCACTGGAATAACCTTGATTTTTGGAATACTAAGGAAAGAACTGACCTTGATAATGCTAGCAACTCTTCTAGGGACCTCAAATTTTGCGGGGGTTCCTGATTTTGGACCGATACAGATGATAGTGTTCACCTTAGTGGCGATGCTCTATATCCCTTGTATTTCAACCATCGGAGCACTGGTTAAAGAGTTGGGTTGGAAGAAAGCACTGTTCATATCAGTTTTTGAGGTAGCTTTTGCAATTTTTATTGGCGGAATAGCATTCAGACTACTATTATTAGCAAACATTTGGTGATCGGAAAACACTCGGCAAAGCTGCTTTCCATCAAAAAAGCTAAGTCTTAGCAGGAAATACTGAAGGCATACAAGAGGGAAAGATGCTTGAGTTCGCTAGAATATGAAATCGGTTTTCTCTCAAAAATGATTGAAATTGACACCGAATCAGTCTCAAAAAAAAATTACGACAAATGTGCATCCATAATCGTAAAAGAGGCAGAACGAAACTCCCTAGACGTAGAGATAATTGACGGCGAAAAAGGAGCAAGAGACGGGCTTTCACGACCAAATGTTATAGTGACGCTTGACGTAGGTTCAGACGTAACATTGCTTCTTGAATCTCACTTCGACATTGTCCCACCTGGACTCAACTGGACATACCCTCCATTCAAGCTAACAGTTGAAAATGGAAAAGCCTACGGAAGAGGCACTGCAGACAACAAATCAGGCATTGCAGCCGCAATGGGGGCATTGCGACAACTAAGGAAGGAAAAGTTGGACATAAACCTCAAACTCATCGCCGGAGTGGACGAAGAAATCGGCGGGCGATACGGCGTCGACTATGTGCTAAGCGACTGCGGAGTAAAAGGCGATGCAGCGCTAGTTGTTGACGCAGGTCTAGAAAGGCTTTACCTAGGAGCAAGCGGCATTCTCTGGGGAAAAATAACAGTTGAAGGAAAACAAGGGCACGCGGGATATCCTTTCAAAGCCAAAAACGCCATAGACGAAGCTGTGAAGCTACTTGCCGCCTTAGAACCCTACAAGAATGAAGTGGAGAAAAAAGAATCAACTCTACATGCACCGCCTGAAGCTCCAAGACAATTCGTTTGGGGAAGATACACAGTAACAATGATCCGAGGAGGAGAAAAAGAAAACGTAATACCCGGCACTTGCGAATTCCGCTTTGATCGGAGACTTCTTCCAGAAGAACAAGTAGGACAGGCTGAAAAGGAATTTAGAAACTTCTTCCAAGACGCATTACAAAAAACTGGTTGCAAAGCGTCACTTGAGATTACCAGCAAGCTTCCAGGCTACCACACTTCAAAGGATGTCGTCTTTGTGCAAACGGTCTCAGAAAGCATCAAGAAAACAATAGGCCACAGTTTGCCCTTCGCTGCTGAGCTTGGAGGAAACGATGGAAGCTTTTTCGCCAAAAACGGGATCCCAGTCGTAAGCTACGGAACCATTAGAGCTGACACACACTATCATGGTTTAGATGAATTTGTGCACCTCGAAGACATAAAGATCATTCGAGACTTGATAATCAACTTAGGAAGAGTAGCAAGAGAGAAAATAGCATAAGATCCAATACGAATTTGTCCTCCAGATGTTGCACCAAGTTCTCGTTGACCTTTCTCAAATGAGAGCACCTATCTTGGCGTATGGTGGGGCCAGACCGGACTAATACCAAAAAGAGTTCAAGTCCAATGCTTTTGACCTAACCAAATTTGCGGTTGAGCATGGCAGGCTCTGGACCCGCTGACGAGAGTTCGCATCTCTCCTGGGCTACCAACCACACACTTCTCACACATATTTGAAGAGTAGATGCTCTGAAAACTGTTTATAAGCTGTTTCAAGTGGTTTTCACACGTCTTAGAAAGATTGAAGCCTAATTCACGTGTTTTCTTGACTATTTCAGCGTCAAGATAGAGGACGACGTTTCTTTTATGCGGCATTTTGCATTTGCACTCCTTTGTGCGCGAGGGGGCTAGCAGGTTCTGTGTTATAAATTTGGTGCATCGCGCGCGCAAACACGCAATATTTATGTAGTGGCTGGCTGCTGAACAATTGGTAAATAAAAAATTGACAAAACATGGTGAATGTATTGGGAGAAGATGAAAGAACCGAAACAGGTGTCTCTCTTAAGGTAATAGCGTTGATTTCAGTGCTGGCATTTTTTTTAATATTCA